>MFHE01000014.1 GCA_001778495.1 Candidatus Giovannonibacteria bacterium RIFCSPHIGHO2_01_FULL_45_24 | reverse complement strand
TTGCCCTGCGGAGCGCGGCGTACTCGCCGCGCGGAGCAGTCATTTCCGACAAAGTTAGTTTTGGTGCGCCCTGAGGGATTTGAACCCCCAATACCAGTTCCGAAGACTGGCGTGATATCCGTTTCACTAAGGGCGCGTAAGCCTAATTTAGCACGCTTTTGCCTACTTGACAAGTGCTTTAAAAAGGAGTATAATGGGAACAGATTTAAATAAACTATTGCTTCCGGTAGGACCGCGGATAGAAGTGCATTAAAAATGCCGTTTAAAATAATCAGGCATAGCACTCACATGTCTACTCCGCGGCCCTATCGGGAGCAAGAGCGGATTAAAAATTTCCGCCCAAGGCGGATCAGCCTAGGGCTGAAAAAACAAAAAACCAAAAATATGGAGGTATTGTGTTATGATTCCGGAAATTGATTTTCAGGAAGGGTATGAGTCATGGGAGGACGTGGTGGAGGCGCCAGCGAAAAGGCACGGCATACAGCTTGATTTTTCCAGAAGCAGGATCGTGTATCTAAAGACTGGTGTGGAGGATTTTGCGACAGAAGACGATGAGCCGAGCTGGTTGGAAGCACTGACCTGGCGGATTGCCGAAAGCGGCAAGTCGGTGGACGAAATCAACCTAATGCCTGCAGTTTCCAGTCTACTCGATGTCATTGGCCTTGAGCGAACCATTGAGCTTGGCGAATTTGCGCTCGCTTATCTCCGTGACGAGTTGGACCCGGAAGTTGGTTGGGGCAAGTACGCAGATTACGAGCGGCCATACTCCGATAACCTGCTCGGTTATGAGCGCTTCCCGCGGCTGACCGAAGCCGCCAAGCATAATTCCGCGGGCTTTCGCCAATTCCAACAGGCAATGAACAATAATAAAATCGCCTGCGCCGGAATTCCAGATCTCACAACTCGGCCGCCAGTTCACAAGGTTTACCGCTACCACGCCGCTTAACCCGCCAAAAACCTCCTGCCGAGAAAGCCGTCCAGGCTTTCTCAAAAATCTGCTGGGGGAAGCAATTCCCCCATTCCTCCGAGCGCTTCCCGTCTAAATACGAAGTTTTTGTCGGGGAGCGTTCAGAAGAAGTGGGTGTTTGAAAACAAAAAAAGAAAGGAGAGGGAAAGCATGGTAACAATAGTTGCAATTCAAGACGATCAACCATTCGAGGTTTTGGGCCCGTTTGTCAACGAAGAGGCGGCGAAAGAGTACCTACGGAAATGGGGTTACAGATCGTATGTCCAAGGAGGCGGAGACACAGAGTATTGGACAGCCCCAATTTTTCCCGTCGGCGGCTACTCGTATATTATGCCAGTAGAGCACCCACTTGATCCGCCGGCATGGTTCAAGCCGTAGAGAAGTGGCTCTTTCAATTTGAGACCCATCGGGTCGCCCCGTTCCGACAAATGTCGCGAACGGGGTTTTTTTGGTGAGACGCTTTGTTATGGAAAACGCCATGCTTAGCGAGCTGATGCAGTTTCTTCACTCATTCTCGCTCGTCCTGCGCCTCGCTCCGAGGCTTCAGCCTTTTTGCTCCGACATAAAGTCGGAGACCGTGCCAAAAAGACTTCAGAAACCGTTCAGAAACTCATCAGCTCGCTTTTTAAAGCATGGCGTTTCCCCCAAAAAAGAGCGAACTTGTGTTGTTTTTGCGGGTTTTGACGGCGCAACGGGCATGGTCCCCGACCTTGCGTCGGGGGAGTTGCGCCAGTCAACCTTTCGTTTTGCTCGCTGGGCAAAACGAAAAAAGCAAAAATAATACAGGTTCGCTCTGCACAAGATTATTTTCTCCTCCTCCCATGAAACGCCTTATGCACTTCTTTTAATTGTTTGTCCGTAAAGTGGGTGTAAATTTGCGTGGTTGAAATGTTGGCGTGGCCTAGCATCACCTGCACGGAGCGGAGGTCGGCGCCATTTTGCAATAAATCAGTGGCGAAGGCGTGGCGCAAAACATGCGGAGTGACTTTTTTCGTAATGCCTGCTTTAATCGCGTATTTTTTGAGCATTCTCTGTATTGAGCGGGGGGTCATGGGGAAAAGTTTTTTTTCATCAACATCGCTTCGCTTTTCTAGATAAGCCAAAATGGCTTTTTTCGCCCTGTCCGACAAAAAAACCACGCGGACTTTCCCGCCTTTCCCGCGCACGGAAAATTCCCCTCTTTTTATGTTTATATCGTCAATTTTAAGCGCGCAAAGCTCCGAAATCCGGAGCCCCGTAGAAAAAAACATCTCTAAAATCGCCTTGTCTCTTAAAATCTTTGCCGAAGTTCCTTTGGGCGCGTCCAATAATCTTTCCAAATCCTCCGTGCTCAATAAGTCCAACTCTCTCTGCGGCAATTTGGCGAGCTCAATTTTTTCGGCGTCCAGCGATTCTATATTTCTCTTGGACAAATATTTCAAAAACATCCGGAGGGCTATAACATAATAATTCTGCGTGGGCTTATCCAAATTCGCGCGGTTTAAATAGAGCCGGTATTTTCTAATCAAGTCCTCGCTTATGTTTTTGGGCTCGCTGATTTTGGCAAACAGAAAAAATCTTTTTAAGTACCTGTCATAATTCTCCACGGTCTTCACCGCCCGCCCTTTTTCTATCTCCAGATATTCCAGAAATTCTTTTTTAAGCTGGTCCAGCTTCGTCATAGCCTTATTCTAACACAAAAATGTCGCAAAATATATTGACTTTAAATGTCAAAATGCTAAACTTTCGATAGAAGCATGCCCAACAGAAATTTAAAAGCGGAGGTGGAGATGGAAAGAATACCGCTTACTCTCGGTTATCTGCGCTTCCGCGTGCGGAAGGACGCGTTTGAATGCGCTAACTGCGCCCAGAGGCGCTTTGCCGAACAGTTCGTTTTAAACAACGGCTGGGCTCTTTTTGACCGGAGCGCGCGCGGCATCGCGGTAAATTGGGCCATGTACATAAAATCCTTTCGGTGCGTCAACGACGAAAGCGCGCTTTCCAAAATCCTTTTGGCGGCAGGATTCCTCTCATCCATAAAAAACGGGAATTTCGACGTGTTTTGGTACGGCCAAAGAATTGCTCCGGTCACGCGCGGATTTTTGGAACTTTACTTCACGCGAGTAAAAGACGCTTACGCTTACGGCTACGCCAGGGTTCCCCTCGGAAGCTTGGAGCGCTGGGAAGTACAGCAATGGCGGGCAGGGTAACGCCCGCTTTTTTATTTGTTTTTTTAAGCTTTTGTGCTATGCTAAAGCCGATGCTTAAATCCAAAGATAAAAAGAAAATAGTGGAGAGCCACCGCGTCCACGAAAAAGACACTGGCTCGGCGGAAGTGCAGGTGGCGCTGCTCACAAAAAGGATTGACGAACTCACCGAACACTTAAAAAAACACCGCAAAGACAATCACTCGCGGAGAGGGCTTTTAAAGATGGTTTCCAAAAGAAAAAAATTTCTGGAGTATCTTTCCAAAAAAGACAAAGCGTCCTACGAAAAACTGATTAAAAAACTCGGCTTACGCAAGTAATGCAAATCAACGAATGATATTCGAATGCCACAAATCACAAATATTCACCATTCGTATTATTCGTGTAAGATTTGTAGATTAGTATTATCCCCATGCCTGACATTAAACATAAAAATCAGCGCGTCGCGGTCTTTATAGACGCGCAGAACCTTTACCACTCCGCGCGGAGTCTTTTCGGCGGAAGAGTAAATTTTAAAAACCTGCTTCAAACGGCCATTGGCGGGCGGCAGCTCATCCGCGCTTTCGGATATGTCATCCGCACAAAAACGGGTGAGGAGAAGCCGTTTTTTGAGGCGCTCATTAAGCTTGGCATTGAGACGCGCGAAAAAGACCTGCAGGAATTTTTTGGCGGGGCGAAAAAGGCGGACTGGGACGTGGGGCTTGCTGTGGATGCCATCCGCACGGCGGAGATTGTGGACACGATTGTAATCGCCTGTGGCGACGGCGATCTCATACCCTTAGTTGAATATTTAAAAAATCAAGGGCGGAGAGTTGAGATTATTGCTTTCGGCCGCTCAACGTCGGGAAAACTCAAAGAAATCTGCGATGAATTTATTGACCTCGGGGAGGAGCCGGGGAAATACATAATAAAGAAATAACGCCCCCTAGCCCCCTCTTACATTAAGAGGGGGAACCGAAGCGAAGAATGAAATTTGTTTACAATAATCAAACTCTAAAATCTCGACGAAAAGAGCTTAGAAAATCTGAAACAGATTCTGAACGATTACTTTGGAAATACTTACGCAATAAAAGATTCTATGGAATTAAATTTCTAAGACAGTATAGCGTTGGACCTTATATTTTGGATTTTTACTGTCCCGATTCGCGATTGGCTATTGAACTAGACGGCGGTGGGCACACGGAAACTGATCAAAAAATTTATGACCGCGAAAGAACCAGTTATTTGCGCGACAAAGACATAAAAGTGATAAGATTTTGGAATACTGATGTACTGAAAAATACTGAGGCGGTACTGGAGAAAATAAAAAGTAAATTAAAAATAATTGAATAATAACTCCATTATTCCCTCTTACTTTAAGAGGGAAACAACCAGAACCCCCTCTTAGGGTAAGAGGGGGTTGGGGGAGTTACGAAATAAAAAAAGCCGCCGGAATTTCCGGACGGCTATAAAAAATTGCTTTCTTTAATTAACTCAAGTCTCTCGCTATTAGCCAATGGCCTATTTTGTTCCAAAAATTCATAAAGAACAGAGTTCTAACTATGAAAGCAAGACCAGCGCCAAGGCCAACGACAAGGCCAACGACAAGGCTAGCGACAAGGCCAGCGACAAGGCCAACGGCAAGGCTAGCGACAAGGCCAACGCCAAAGCCAATGAAAAAGTCGTTATCGCTAATGTAATCTTTGGTTGTCAATCGCAGACCCCTTAAAACCCAACCATAAATGTTTACTGCGAGAAAGGCAAACAAAATGTCGTACCAGCGGCTGATTGGTATGTTATAAACGATGCTCTCCGTTATTTTTAAAGTGCCGCCATCCGGCACAGGCGCAAATAATGACCAAGTGCCACAGATATAGAGCGGTGATCAGCAGCGTTTATTTGTCATAAATCTCCTCCCCTTCTTCTCTCAGATTTTCTGTTTTAAGCATACACCCAATTCAAAATCTTGTCAATAGTGACATTTTGGGGTGGGTAAATTATCATTAAAGCAAATGATATGGATTATGAACTGACCCGGCATGCCAAGGAACGGATGGCGGAGCGCCGAATTTCGGAAAAGCTGTTAGAAAGCGCGATTTTGCATCCGAACAAAGTATTGTATGACGAAAAAGACAAAATCATGTTTAAAAAATTGTATGCCGGAGATAAAAGATTGTTAATCGTAGTCGCAGAGAGAGTAAAAAATCGTTTAAAAATTATTACGATTATTGATACCTCGCAAGTTAAAAAATATTTATGAGCAAATCAAAACCAAAAATTTCATACGACAAAGAAAGCCAAGTAATGAGCATAGAGCTGGGCAAAACAAAAAGTGTTGATTCAGACATCAGCGGCAATGTTGTCATTGACTACGACGAAAACGGCAAAATTGCCCGCATTAATTTCTATGAGTTTAATTTTGATAATTTCCGAGCGGGGCTTAAAGCCATCAAAGAATTCACCAAAAAATCAGATATCGCGTTTTCGGTAAAATAACCCAAACGCACTATCAAAAATGAATAAAAAAAGCCGCCGGAATTTCCGGACAGCTTGACATTGTCAAACTAAAAGAATAATATCCAGTTATTACAAATTAATAATCGGTGGTCTTTGGATAGGTAGCTCCTCTTGTCGAAGAGCTAAAATCCGGAGATCACCTCAAGCAATTTTATGCAATCTAAAAAATTTACGACGGAAGTCGGCGGCAGAACTTTAACTGCCGAATTCAGCGATTTGGCGCACCAAGCCAACGGGTCTTGTCTGGTGACATACGGCGGGACGGTAGTTCTCGCGACCGCCGTGCAAAATAAATCCATGCGCGAAGGCGTTGATTTTTTCCCCTTGACAGTTGATTACGAAGAAAAATTTTACGCCGCTGGAATGATTTTGGGCTCGCGCTTCATGCGCCGGGAAGGCCGGGCGTCGGACGAAGCTATTTTGGTCTCGCGCCTTATTGACCGCTCTATCCGGCCGCTTTTTAACCAAAAAACCAGGAACGAAACGCAGGTGATTGTGCTTACGCTCTCAATTGACGAGGACAACGACCCGGATATTCTCGCGATTTTGGCGACTTCTTTGGCGCTGGGGACTTCAAATATCCCCTGGGCCGGGCCGATTGGCGCAGTGAGGGTCGGGATGGTGGACGAAAAGCTCGTCATAAACCCAGCTTACAAAGACCGTGAAGGAGCGGCGCTGGATACGGTAATCTGCGGCAAGGACGACAAGGCGAACATGATTGAAGCGGGAGCACGGGAGATTTCCGAAGACGAGATGCGGCGTGCTTTGGAGCTTGCGGTTTCGGAAAACGATAGGATTTGCGAATTCCAGAATAAAATCATAAAAGAAATCGGCGCAGAGAAGGCGGAAATTACGCTCGCCGAGGCGCCTGCCGACATGAAAGCTGAATTTCGGAACAAAATCGCGCCGAAGCTGGAAAAGACAATTTATATAAAAGAAAAACTCAACCGCTACGAAGCGATGAACGAATTAAAAAGGCAGTGGATGGAAGAGTGCGAAGAAAATTTCGCGGATACTCCGCATAACATTGCCGATTCTCTCTTTGAAGACGCGATTAATGATATTGTGCATAAAAATATCATAGAAAAAGAGAGGAGGCCTGACGGGCGCGGAGTAAAAGATTTGCGCCCGCTTTTCGCAAAAGCTGGGGTCTTGCCGCGAACGCACGGCTCCGGAGTTTTTTACAGAGGCGAGACGCATATTCTTTCAGTCGCCACCTTAGGCGCGCCTTCGGACGTCCAGCTTATTGAGGGCATGGAGGTGCGCGCCAAAAAAAGATTCATGCACCACTATAATTTTCCGCCGTTCTCGGTCGGGGAAATCAAGCCAATGAGGGGCCCGGCAAGGCGCGACATAGGCCACGGCGCTTTGGGAGAAAAAGCGCTTTTAGCCGTGATTCCTCCCGTGGAAATTTTCCCTTACACCATTCGCGTGGTTTCCGAGACGCTATCATCCAACGGCTCAAGCTCAATGGGCTCAGTCACAGCCGGCGCATTGGCGCTGATGGATGCGGGAGTCCCCATAAAAGCGCCGGTTTCGGGAATCGCTATGGGGCTGATGTTGAGCGGAGCGAGATATAAAATCCTTACCGATATCCAGGGCCCGGAAGACCATCACGGCGACATGGATTTTAAGGTTGCCGGGACGCGTAGCGGTATCACCGCGGTCCAAATGGATGTGAAAGTGGACGGGATACCATTAAAAATTATTGAGGAGGCGTTTTTGCAGGCGCGCGAGGCGCGGCTCCGGATTTTGGACGTCGTCACAAAGGAACTCCCCAAACACCGCGATGAGCTCTCTCCTTACGCGCCGCGGATTTTGACTATGCATATAAATCCGGACAAAATCCGCGATGTCATCGGGCCGGGAGGCAAAATGATCCAATCAATCGTGGCGGAAACCGGCGCGGAAATAGACATTGAGCAGGACGGCACGATTTTTATCACCTCGCCGAACCAGGAAAGCTTGAGGGCGGCCGAAGAAAAAATCACAATGCTGACAAAAGAATTTGAAGTCGGCGAAACGTTCACAGGCAAAGTCACGCGCGTCTTCCCGTTCGGTGCGATGGTTGAAATCGGCCCAAAGCAGGAGGGCTTGGTGCACATCTCCGAGCTCGCGCCTTTTCGCGTTAACCAGGTTACGGATGTTGTCGCGCCCGGAGACGAAGTGAAAGTAAAAGTCGTCGGGATTGACGACCAGGGCAGAGTGAATCTTTCAATCAAAGCGGTGCAAGAGCTTCAGCCAAAACCCCGCAGAAAATAAGTACGTGATAAAATAAAGGCATGACTGATGAGAAGGAAATCCCTAAAATCAGGACGCTTAAAACCGACGCCGAGATTTTTATTAAAGAAAAAAAACTCTCGCAATTGGATATTGCCCGAAGCGCTTACACCGCCGGCGGAGGGCTTGCCCGTCCGGCAGGCGGGCTGGCGGAGAAAATAAAGCTCGGCTTGGACTGGAAAAAAATAACTTACTCCGCGCTCGCGGCTTTGATTATCGCGCTTGCGGGATACTTTTTTTTCAAATTATTTTTCGCCGCGCCTCAAGAGCCGCAGCCAGAATCCCCGAAGCCGGCGGCAAGTTTTTTGCAGGTGGAAGATAAAAAAGAGTTGGTATTTTCAAAATCCAACCCGGGCTCGCTTATAAGCGCGCTTTTGAATGAAAAGCAAAAAGGCCTCCGTTTTGACACAATAATTTATTTCCCGTTCAGGATGACGTCCAAGGATTTTATTGCGCTGCTTTCATGGAATCCGCCGGCCGGGTTTTCGGACAACTTAAATCCCGATTTCAACACGCTCATTGTCTACGAACAGGCCTCCAGCGACCTTGCCATTATCTTCAAAGCAAAAAGTTTTGAGCGCGCCTTGGCGGCGCTTTTGGAATGGGAACGCACAATCTGGTTTGACTGGAAACCGTTTTTGGCGGAAGAAGATATTAAAAACATCGCGCGGTTTTCTTGGGCGGATGACATCATAAAAAATAACGACGCGAGGGTATTAAAAAATGGTCCGCCGACTGGCGGAGGGAAAATAATTCTGGGCTATTCCATTTTCAACAAGCAATACGTCATCATCTCCACCTCCCGCGCCGCGCTTTCAACAATCCTAGACCGCCTCATCACCTTGCCTCCAAGGTAAAATTTTGATAAGATATCTCAATGGCCTTAGATTTGGATTTTTTCAGGAAAAAATTGGAAGAGGAAAAAGCGCGGTTGGAAGGGGAGCTAGGAACGATCGCCCACAGAAATCCCGACGCGCCGGAGGATTGGGTTGTAACGCCGCCGGACCTCAATGTCGCGCGTTCCGACAAAAACGAGGCCGCCGACCAGGAAGAGGAGCTGGAAAATGCCGCAAGCATTGAGTATAATTTGGAATCAAGATTGCGCGACGTAAATGAAGCGCTGGAAAAAATGCGCCAAGGAAAATACGGCATCTGCGCGGTCGGAGGAGAGCCGATTGATGAAAAAAGATTGCGCGCGAATCCGGCAGCGATTACTTGCGTTAATCATACCAAATAACATGTTTCAAATAGACCAAAAATTTCCGCATTTTTCTTTGGAGACCTACGACCCGAAAAAGGACGAGGTCGCGAAAATATCCTTAAAAGATTTTGAGGGCAAGTGGCTGGTTTTGTTTTTTTACCCAGCGGATTTTACTTTTGTCTGCCCAACGGAGCTTTTGGATTTAAACCGGCACTACGAAGATTTCGCGAAAGAAAAAGCCGAGCTTGTGGGTGCCTCCACCGACACGGTTTTCACCCATAAAGCGTGGATTGAAACGGAAGAATTGCTCAAGGGATTAAAATATCAGCTCGCCGCCGACCACAACGGAAAATTTTCGCGGGAACTTGGAATCTATGACGAAAACAACGGCATGGCCCAGCGCGCGGTTTTCATAATTGACCCCGACGGAGTTTTGCGCGCCCTTGAGATTGTGGCGGACGCGATAGGAAGGAACGCCTCTGAAATTTTACGGAAATTAAAAGCCCTCAATTTCGTCCGCAAAAATCCGGGGCACGTCTGCCCGGCTTCATGGGACGAAGGCGCGCAAACCCTCCAGCCCTCCATCAAAAAAGCGGGGAAGGTGTATAAAGAGTTGAAATAAGAAGCAGGGGGAGGTAAGGTTTCTTTAATGGCAGTAAAACTCCATTCGGCGGAAGTCGTAGGGCTTTCGGGGAAAATAATTGACGTTGAGATTGACCTTTCCCCGGGGCTTTTTAGTTTCGCGATTGTAGGGCTCGCGGACAAGGCCGTAGCCGAATCAAAAGAGCGCGTCTCCGCCGCGATAAAAAATCTGGGCGCGAGAAACCCGCAAAAGAAAAACCAGCGGGTTGTGATTTCTCTTGCTCCGGCAGACCTCAAAAAAGAGGGGCCGGCTTTTGACCTGCCTATTGCGCTTGCTTACCTTTCGGCATCCGGGCAGGCGAAATTCAACCCTAAAGAAAAAATTTTTCTGGGCGAGCTCGCCCTGGACGGCTCGCTCCGGCCGATAAAAGGAGTTTTGGCTCTGGCCGAAGAAGCCAGCCGGGAAGGGTTTAAAGAAATTTATCTGCCGCGGGGCAACGGCGCGGAAGCCGCGCTCATAGACGGGCTTAAAGTTTTTGAGGCCGGCGCCCTTGAAGAAGTTTTGGAACACCTTGAAGAGAAAAACACGATAGCAGAATGCCCGAAAACAAAAATAAGTTTGGGCGGGGCAGAGACGCTTTTGGATTTTGCGGATGTGCGCGGGCAGGAGTCTGCAAAGCGCGGATTGGAAATCGCCGCCGCCGGGGCGCATAACGCCCTTATGATCGGCCCACCAGGAACGGGAAAAACAATGCTCGCGCGGGCATTTTCCTCCATATTGCCGTCGCTTTCAAAAGAAGAAGCGCTTGAGGTGACAAAAATCCACTCCATCGCCGGGGCGTTGCCGGAAAAAGAATTTATCGTAAGTTCGCGCCCATTTCGCAACCCGCACCACACTTCCTCATATGTTTCGCTGGTCGGCGGAGGAACCTACCCCAAGCCGGGGGAAATCACCCTCGCTCACCGCGGAGTTTTGTTTTTGGACGAATTTCCGGAATTTGAAAGGCGGGTGATTGAGGTTTTGCGCCAGCCCCTGGAGGACAAGGTTGTGACAATATCGCGCGCCAAAGCGACGCTGAATTTTCCGGCGCAAATTTCAATGATTATCGCCATGAACCCCTGCCCATGCGGCAATTTGGGCTCCAATAAGGCCTGCATCTGCAATCCGGCTGCGATTAACCGCTACCAAAGAAAAATTTCCGGCCCGATTGTGGACAGGATTGACCTTTGGCTAGGGGTTTACGGCATTGAGCATAAAAAATTGGAGGACGATCCATCGACTACGCTCGGGGCAAGCCGCGAAACTTCCGCGCAAATCCGCAAACGGGTTGAGCGCGCAAGAGAAATTCAGAAAAAAAGATTCGCTGGGACGAAACTGCTTACAAACAGCGAGATGGGCGTGCGCGAGATTAAAAAATATTGCCAACTGGACGACGAGTCAAAGTCAATCCTCCAGCAAGCCGCCGCGCGGCTTGACCTCTCCCCGCGTTCCTACCACCGCGTGATTAAACTTGCCCGCACGATTTCCGACCTGGAAGGCGAGCGAAACATAAAAAGCCCCCACATCCTGGAGGCCTTGCAATACAGGCCGAAGCAACTAATATAAAGATATGACAATCACTATACCTAGAAAGTTAATCCAAAACGACGATATCGTAATCGTACCCAAAAAAGAATATGAGAAGCTCTTTCGTTTTTGGTCTAGCGCAGAACCCATAACTCGGCGCGAAAAAAAAGCGATAGAAAAAGGTCTCCGCGAAATTAGAGATGGAAAATTCTTCATATCCAGAGAAGTTAAAAAGGGCTTGGGATTATAGATTATCCAGCAGCGCCTTAAAAAATCTCAAACGTTTTCCTAAGCATGAACGCGATCGTATTTTTTATGCGCTTGAAGATATGAAACTAAGTTTGTTCGCCGGCGATACTAAACCTATTCAGGGCGAAGAAAATCTTTACCGCAGAAGAACTGGAAATTACCGGATTTATTTCCGACCCATTTTTGAAAAATATATTTTTTACGTGCCGGAAATAAGCCGTAAGCAGAGCCATTAAATATTAATATGAGAAAACGATTTAAAATTAAAAAGCATAGCTGCGCTCTATGCAAACCCAAGCTAAAAGAATTTGAAAGCATAAAAAAAGAGCACCTTTTGGAGGCGCTCCAGTACCGGCCGAAAGCATTGATTTAGATAGGCCAACCTTGAGGCGCGGGGCTTTGCTCTTCTTGGCAAAACAACTCCTCGTCGCCAACCAAGTCGCAAAACTTTTTCCGCGCTATGGCCAATCTCTCTGTCGCTTTTTTTATCTCTTCTTTAAGCTCGGAGAGTCTTTTTGTAACTCTCTCTTGTTCAAACGGATTCATTCCCCTCTCCGTCATCGTCAAAATCCGCTCCAGTTCCGCACGATATCTCGCGCGGAACTTTTTACTTTCCAAAATAGCGCCTTGATACTCATTGAACGCGCTGCTGACGCGGAATTTGTGTATCCATTTATACCCAACATCAGCGCACATCCCTCCAACAAAAATAATAATCCCCAAAATGAAATATCTTTTCAGCATCCTCGTCTCCTCTCGTGGGTTTTTCTTTAATTACTATACACTATTGAATAAAAAAATGAAGCGCGCAAGGATGAAATTCCGCAGGAGCGGAATATCCTTACGCGCTTGAACCCGGGGAGGTTCAGAATATTGGCCATCGGCCGGCGACGGAGAAAAGCACGATATACTCCAACCCCAGCGCCAGCGCCGAGGCGATAATCGCACTCGCCCGCCACAGAAACGCTTTTTCATTCGCTTTCATCTCACACCTCCTTTCGGTTGGAAGCCGAGTTCTGGATACAGCTCAGCCGCTTCCTTGCTCGCGCAGACGATAGGATACTGTCCCCATGTATCCACCGGGTGCACGAGACATTTTTTGTTCGAAAGCCGATATTCCACCACAAGCAGGCCGTTCCTGTTCTCATACGTCTTCGGGATAAAGACGTACCAAAACAACAAGGCGACCAAAAACATAACCCCTAGCATTACGGCAAAATCTCTCATATTCACCTCCCAAAGAATTGTTTTTCCTACTTCCCATTATACACCCAAAACAATAAAAAGTCAATAGCTGGCTGAAAATACAAAAAGGCCCTTATTTCAGGCCGTTTTTCGAGTGTTTCTAATAAATCTGCGCGGCGCCGCGGATTTCAAAATGGACGTGGCAGCCGGATGAATTGCCGGTGGAGCCGATTGTTCCTATCATAAACCCTTGGGACACATATTGGCCGACGGAAACAAAAACTTGCGATAAGTGCGCGTAAACCGTCTGCGTGCCGTTGGGATGCGCAATCGCGACATATTTTCCATACCCTCCGTTCCATCCGTAATTTCTTGCAACAATCACCGTGCCACTTGCCGACGCATAAACAGGAGTCTCACAACTCGCGGCCAAATCCACGGCGTTAAATCCATGGAGTCCCTGCGATTTTCTGCCGCCAAAAATCGGCCGCATGAAATAACCGGGGATGTCCGGCCCGCCGGTTCCCCTGACCCGCGCCGGCCGCCCAGGCACCGGAGCCAATTCTGCGTTAGGAATAAAAATCGTCATTCCCTCTTCCAGAGATCCGTTCGCCTGCAAATCGGGGTTGTTGTCAATAATTTCCTGCGCATCGCCTTTATATTTTGCGGCCAAAGCTTTAATTGTGTCTCCTTTTTTGACAGTAACTTGAAGGCCGTCTATGGGGAAAATTACCAATGTGTCTCCGGCTTTAATCAAATCGCCGCGCTTTAAGTCGTTCGCCCAATAAATTGTAGCGACCGAAACCCCAAACATGTCCGCGATTTTAGAAAGCGTGTCGCCTTCGCGCACAACGTACGTCGTAATCTGGTCAAGCTTGTAGGTCTCCATGTCCGCGACACTGCCCATGGGGCCTACCACTGGGAGCAAAGAAGAATCTCCAACGAAATTTATGACCGCCCCTCCCGTAGCCGCCTTGGGGTTTGTGGTGGCGGGCGCTTTGAGCAAAGGGATGTTTTGCGAATTATAAAGAGCGGCCTCTTCGTCTCCGCCGCCTAGAAGCTTTTCCAAAAAAGAGAAGATTCCGGCGTTCGCCACGCCGGCAAGGAGCGTCCAGGCCAAAATAGCCGCTATAAACGGCAAAAAAGGCCTCCCAATATTTGCCCTATTTAAGATAAGTTTAAGGGTTAAAAGTCTAAATAAATGGAGTATCGGCTTTCTGCTCCCATCGCGACCGTAAAGCCATAGTAGCATCCTTGGAGGGCGAAATCAACCCTGCCCAAAAAGATGTCCACAGGAGGGAAAATTGGTATCATACGCTCATGCCCGATTTAAACAAGCTAAATCCCAAGCAAAAAGAGGCGGTGGAGGCCACCGAGGGCCCGGTTTTGGTTGTGGCCGGAGCAGGAGCTGGGAAAACCAAGGTCATAGCCGAAAGAATTAACCACCTCATTAAAAAAGGCTTCCGTCCGGAGAATATTTTGGCGGTGACATTCACGAACAAGGCGGCTGAAGAAATGCGCGGGCGAATAAATGCGCCGCAAACATTCATCGGGACTTTTCATGCGCTCGGGCTTTTGATAATTAAAGAAAATTTGGCGAGGGGATTTACTATTTTAGACGAAGACGATTCCTTAAAATTAATCAAGGAATGCCTCCTAGAAATTAGGGTTGACCCGAAACAGTTTGACCCATCGCGGATAAGAGGGCGCATTTCTCTTTTGAAAAATCACCTAGTCACGGCGGAAAATTTCGCCGAAGAGGGCTTTTTTGCGGAGATTCTTGGAAGGGCTTGGCGGCTTTACGAAACAAAGAAAGACAATCAAAACCAGCTGGATTTTGACGACTTGCTTTTAAAGCCGGTTTTGCTCCTGCGGCGCGAGCCGGAGATTTTAAAAAAATACCAAAACCGCTGGAAATACATCCACATAGACGAATATCAAGACACCAACGCAGCGCAGTACGCGCTTTCAAATCTGCTCGCCGGCGCGCGTAAAAATATCCTGGCCGTGGGAGACGTGGACCAGGCAATTTACAGCTGGCGCGGGGCGGACTTTAAGAACATTTTAAATTTCCAAAAAGATTATCCGGAGGCGAAAATTATCTTCCTTGAGGAAAATTACCGCTCAACAGACATAATTTTAGAGGCGGCGAACGCCGTCATATCCCGCAACAAGTTCAGAATTCCGAAAAATCTTTGGACAAAGCGGGTGGGAGAAGAATCTTCCCAAATCCGCCTGGTATTCGCCGAGGATGAAAAAAGGGAAGCGGAAATCGTGGCCGCGGAAATCAATTTTTTGAGAAAAAAAATCAAGCTCGGGGAAATTGCCGCGCTTTACCGCACCAACGCCCAGTCGCGGGCCTTGGAAGAAGTTTTTTTGGAGCGGAAGATACCATACAAAATCACCGGCGGCGTCAGATTTTATGAAAGGCGCGAAATAAAAGATCTGATAGCTTATCTGCGGCTTATTAGAAACCCCAAAGACGAATTAAGCCGCAAAAGAATCGTCAACGTCCCGCCGCGCAAAAAAAGAAAGATAGATTTTGATAAACTTATGGAGAATTTCCGCAAAGAAAGCGGGGGACTGGGAACGCACGGGCTTTTAAAAAAAATAATCGGGGAAATAGAGTATAAAGATTATATTGATGACGGGACTGAAAAAGGAAAAGAGAGATGGCAAAACGTAGAAGAACTCTTGGGGCTCGCAGAAAAAATAGAAGGCGTGGATAAATTCCTGGAACACGTTTCGCTCTTCGCGATAGACGATAAATACGAGCCGGTTGAGGACAAAATTAATTTAATGACGATGCATTCAGCCAAAGGGCTGGAATTTGAAGCCGTTTTTGTGGTCGGATTGGAAGAAGGGCTCTTTCCGCACGCGCTTTCTCTGGAGCCGGAAGATTTGGAAGAAGAGCGTCGGCTCTGCTACGTGGCGATAACCCGCGCTAAAACCCGCCTCTACCTCACCTCCGCCGCGCGGCGGACGCTTTTCGGAGAAAGGGCGGCCAATATGCCATCGCGGTTTTTGGCGGAAATCCCGGAGCATTTGTTGGTTTACGTAAATAAGCCGGAAGAAAATGAGGAAATTATCGTGGAGTAAAAGAAGGCGGCTTGGGCAGTATTTTTTGAACAACAAAAAAATCCTGGAGGAGATGGCGCGCGCGGCGGAGCTGTCAAAAAAAGATATTGTTTTGGAAGTCGGTCCCGGAACGGGCTCGCTCACCGAAATCTTGGCCGCGCGCGCCGGGAAAGTAATCGCCACGGAAAAAGACCGCGACTTAATTCCGGTTTTGCGCGAAAAATTCAAAGATTACAAAAACATGGAGATTATCCAAGGAGATATTTTAGCTAAGGCGGTTAAACCGCCAAGTGGCGGTTTAACCGCCAAGTCTTATAAAATCGTCGCCAACATTCCCTACTACATAACTTCGCGTTTTTTACGCCTGTTTTTGTCCGAAACTAAGTTTCGGCCAAAACTCATGGTTTTAATGGTGCAAAAAGAAGTCGCGGAAAGAATTTGCGCAAGGCCACCGCAAATGAATCTTTTGGCGCTTTCCGTGCAAGCATACGCCAAACCAGAAATAATCCGCTACGTCTCAAAAAATTTTTTCTCGCCTCCGCCGAAGGTTGATTCAGCGATAATAAAAATCACACTTAGACGTCCGACGTCTAAGTCAGAGCGAATCCTTGCGTTGGCAAAGCTGGCTTTCCAGCAAAAGCGCAAAATGCTAAGGAGTTCAATCGGCAAAAAAATCAAGCTGCCGAAAAACTATCAAAATGCCCGCCCGGAAAATCTTTCACTCAAAGACTGGTCGGAGATATTGGGGTATAATTAAAACATGAAATTAAAGCGGCGACTGGCAATATTTATGGCGGGCATAGCATCGCTTATTTCCTTTTACCCGGTAACCGCGTCCGCCGCGATAAACCCCGCCGACCTACGGCTAAACAAACCCTTCGGAGGCAAAATCACAAAAATCCAGGCCTGCAAAACTCCGCCCGGCTTTGTCTTACACATCGGCCCGCCAGCGGGCGGCAAATTTTTTCTGGATCCGGCAACCACAATCATCCATAGGTACGGCGTAATTGAGCCCAAAGTCTGGACGTTGGGCAGCGCTTCGCCCAATCCCGTTAATTGTTCGGAGGGAAATCCGTCAGCCATTGACGGATTCAGCATGGGGGGCCTGTTGGATTCCGCGGTAAGCGGCGGCCTTTTGGAGATAAGCCCTGTCACCATGGAAATGCTTGAGCCGGGGTCAATATTTGGGTCACAAATAGTCGGCGTGGAAATTGTAGGGCCAGGAGGAGCGCTCTTTATAGGAGGCGACTTGGGCATACAATTGGCCGGTCTAGCTGAAGGATTAGGCTGGTTTTTGCCAGGCATAGGAATTATAAGCTCGCTTATTAGCGGCAACTTTTTGGGCGCTGGGCTTAGTCTAGCCGCGCTGTTTATCCCTGTCATAGGTCCAATAATCAGCATTGCTTCCTTTATTTTTGGCCTTTTAGGCATAGATTTCGGCGACGACCCGCCGTCTTTAGGCTCGGCTTACCCCATAATCCGCATCGGCACCGGTCCGGAGCCGGTTCCGGCCATATCCACACCCTAATTACGCTATAAAAATGGTATAATTAAGGTGGTAATGGGCTATCTTCCGTCAAAAAACTTCATAGCCCTTGTTTCCGCTATCTTGGTGGCGATATTTTCCGGCTGGCTCTCGCTCCGGATATGGAATGTCCCTTCACCGGCGGCAAAAAACATCCAAAAATCCGCTCAAATCTCGTTCCTCGCGGCTTACAAGGAAGCGACCCGCGACTCGGACGGAGACGCGCTCAAGGATTGGGAAGAAATCCTCTGGAAAACGGATATAAATAACCCGGACACGGATAAAGACGGCGCTGACGACGGCGAGGAGGCGCGGGAAGGCAGGGACCCTCTGATTGCGGGATACAAATTAAAAAACGGAGAATGGAGCGACAAGTCCAGGGCCCCAGAGGAAGCAAAAGCGCGGGAGGCGACCTCCACGCCTCAAACGCTTACCGAGCGCATAGCCCAAAAATTCGCCGTTGAGTACCTTTCGGCCTTGGGCGGAGCGGGCGGGGAGCTGGATGATTTTCAAAAACGCGCCATTTCTGAATCGCTCTTGGAATCCTTGGCAGGCGCGACGCTTCCGACGAGCGACAAATTCTCCGATAAAGACATATTTATTGAAAACGGCGCCTCGGCCGATTTTACGAAAAAATACCTAAACGACGCCGGGGCCTTCATTGAAAAAACTTTCTCCGGACTCGGCGAGGCGGAAATCAATATTCTAAACCGCGCCATGACAACAAACAATTTCAAAGAGCTGGAAAAGTTTGCAGACTACGTCAAGGCATACCAGAAAACAATTGACTTCTTAAAAACCAAGAAGGCGCCCGGGAAATATGCGTCGCTGCACCTTGAACTGATGAATACTTTTTACAACATCTCTCTTGCCGTCCGCGACATGCAGTATTCGGAAAAAGACCCTGTGCGGGGGCTGGCCGGGCTTTCAGTGTATTTAAACCAGGTTAACCGTCTTTCGGCGTTTTATAAATCAATGGCGAAGCAGATTAAAGCTGGCGGCATGGTCTTTTCGCTGACGGAGGGCGGGGGGCATTTTATAAAATACGGCGCAGAATGAAATTTTTCGCACAAAAAATATTTATAGTTTTCTTAAGCGGAGCCCTCGGGGCGGGCTTAATATTGCCGGGTTTCGCGGTTGCCGAGGACGTCGCGCCAGCGACGGAAATCCAAACAGGATTTAAGATAAGCGATTTTTTAGGCGGCGCTTTAGACCTTTTGAGAAAAGATTCCGTGCCTATAGATAAAGTTCAGGAAAGAGCCGGAACCGAAAAAGATTTGGTCAACCAGATGTTTTGGGTATTCGCCAAGGTGCTCGTAAAGCACATGACCGACCAGATAGTAAATTTAATCCGCACTGGGGGGCAAAGCGGCTCGCCGCTTTTTGTGACCAACTGGTCGGATTTTCTTTTGGACGCGGCCGACCAGGCAAGCGGGGTGTTTTTAAAAGAGCTCAACCTCACGCGGCTCTGCGAGCCATTCGCGCCCCAACTTAGAATAATTTTCAACACCGGCAGAAGGTCAATGCAGGACCGCTTCCGCTGCACGGTTTCAGCCGTCGCCGGGAATTTGCAGAATTTTTTCAACGATTTCAACAGCGGCGGCTGGGCAACTTGGATACAGCTCACCGAGGTGCAGAATAATCCTTACGGGGCGTATCTGGGGCTTTTGGAAGAAAACGAAAAACGGCAGACAATCGCCGTGGAGGCGAAACTCAACGAGGCGCTCGCCGCGCGCGGATTTTTGAATCTTGAAGAATGTGAAGACGTGCTAATAGAAGCCGACGGCGGTTATGACGAGCCCGAAACAAAAAAACGCTGCCAAACCGTAAGCCCGGGCGCGTGGCTTGAAAACCGGCTCGGGGAGGCCACGACCGCGGACATTAAACAGCTGAACCTCGCCGATTCGTTTAATGAGATACTTATGGCGTCGCTCCAGGCACTGCTTCAAAATCTCTTCTTCCAGCAGGGAGGGCTCCGCTCGGCGGACATCAGCGGAATCGGCACCCAGCAGGATTTGGATTCTATAAAGGAAAACGGGATTATCGTCTCGCACGTGGACGAAGCGATTTTGCTGACCGAAAGCGTTATCACAACGAAAGAAAATTCTCTGGCGCTCGTAACCGACGAAATCACAATCCTTCAAAGTCTCCGCGCCTGCAAGCAGCTCAAAAGCGAGCCGTTAGCGGAGGTTGACAACCAGATATCAACGGCGACCACGACCAAGTTGAGGATTGAAAATGAAATTGTGGAGCAAACCATTTTCAAAGAAATTCTAAAAGACGACAAGCTGGCGATGCAGCTTGCCGAGACGGTAAAAGAGTTCCAGGACGCCTTCACCAAAACCCAATCCGACGTTTCCAGGACGGCGAGCTTAAGCGTCGCCCAGTCCGAAAACGCCGGAATCGCCGCCGACAAGAAAAAGGCCGAGGACGATTTGGCCGCCTGCCTGGCTCCGCCCGCTCCATAAATCACAAAACCCGAAACATGAAACTTGAAACCTACAAAAAATTCCAAATCCCGCTCGTTTCAATAATTTTATTGAGCATGGCGTTTAATTTTCTGGCCGCGCCTTTGGCATTGGCGGCAGACAATCCTTCCGCGCCAATCAAAGCGGGGGACGAAAAAGTGCTTATGCAAAAAGCGGAGGGCGCTTTCAGTCTTGGAAGCGCGTTTTTATGGGGGCTTAATACAATTTTGACAGCGGTACTGCTCACCGTTACTAAATTTGTATCGTTAGCGGGCAGTTTCTTCGACTTGACAATTCGCAATGCGGCTTTAAGCGGATTTAATAATTTAGTAGCAATTCAGGAGGGCTGGAAAATATCGCGCGATGTGGCCAACTTATTTTTTATACTAATACTTCTGGCTATTGCTATAGCTACAATCTTACGGATCCAAAGCCATAATGCCAAAGCATTACTGGTAAAACTTATTACCATAGCATTGCTTATTAACTTTAGCTTAACAATTAGTTACATAGTCATTGACTCTGCCAATATCTTAGGGCGGCAGTTTTGGAACGTGCTTACTAAAAACGGGAGCATGCCTATATCTCAATCTTTAATTGCCGGGGCCAGATTTCAAAAAATATTTGACACAAGCGACATCGATCAAGGGTCTTATGTCAGAAGCGGCGCGCTATGGGGCAACATAGGAGGACTTCTGGCGGGTGGCATTATTGCGGCCGGCTGCGCAACGGGAATTTTTTGCCCGGGCGCCATTGGCCTTGCCGCAGCGATACTTAGCGGGGCGGCCGTAGGAGTTAGCTGGGCCAAATTAAGCAATATCGGTGATGTGAAATCGGCAATAGATTATTTTTATCTAGTTATGTCCGCGCTTATAGTTTCTCTCCCGCTCATCTTTGTATTTGTGTTCGGCGGGATTTTGATGATCATTCGTTTTGCTATATTAGCAATACTATTAGTGCTAGCGCCCTTAGCGTTTTTGTTTTACATATTACCGACGACGGAAAAACACTGGCATACTTGGTGGGAAAAGCTAATTATGCATTCATTTTTCTTTCCAGCTTTTATGTTTCTTTTATATATCAGTGTTTCCATAGCCAACGCTATGGCGCGAAATGCGGTTGGCGGCAACATAACACAAGATTTCGCGTTTTGGGTTGACATATTTACCGTAGTTGTATTGCTAATTTCCTCACTTTTGATCGCCCGCACAATGGGAGTATATTTTGCGGGGTCTGTCCTTGGGTGGGCAACCGCAAGCAGAAAATGGCTCACGGGGGCGGTGGGGGCGGTGGCGGCGAGGTATACTACGGGGGTCGTGGGGACGGCGATAACGCCGGCGGCGGCGAAGATGCAGGCGAGATTCCCGATTTTGGGCACGGCTCCGACCGCGTTCGCCGGGTGGCTCCGCGGTCTGGGCGGAGCGGAAAAAAGAGCGGAAGCGATGGCCGATTTCGCCAAAAAACTAACGCCCGACCGGCAGGCCAGATATTATGCCGGGCTTAACAATCAGGAAAAGAGTTCTCTTTTGAACAAAATGACTCCTGCTGAACAGCAGGAGATGATGAAGTTTATGTCGCCAGCCGATCGCGCCTCCGCCGAGACATTCCTCAAGAGGCAGGTTCCGCCAACCGCCGCGGCGGCATACGACGCCGAGGGATGGAAGCGGATGACCTTGCCGCAGCAGCAAGCGCAGATGGCCGGATATCTGACGACTGGCAATTTGAACGCCACAGAGCAGGCGCTCCGCGGGATGAGCGACGAAGAAAGGGCGGCTCTTGTGGACGGGTTCGCGCTGACCAATCCGGCTTTAGCCGCAAACGCGGAGGCGTTAATCAATTCGCGCTTCTCGCCCAAAGACGCGCAGAACTTCCGCATTGCCAGAATTATGCAAAAACCCAAAAGCGAGCGGGTTGCTGCTTGGTCCCAGCCAAATTTCACGGATGATGACAAGGAGGCGCTGCTTCGCAAAATGAAGAGCGACGAAGACAGGGCCGAATTTGCGGACTCGCTCGGCGCTCCAGGCGCTCTCGCGCGCGATTCAGCGGAAAGCGTTATCCGCAGACGATTTACTCCAAAAGAACAGCAGGATATCAAAGTCGCCGGCGTCTTGCGCAAATCAGAAGACGAGCAAAGAAAGGCGCATCTTGACGCCAATGACGACGGCAGGGAAGCGCTGCTTCGCAAACTAAAAGACGACGATGCCCGCGCAAGATTCATCGCCGGATTCAGAAAAGCGCCGTCAACCGCGATAGCTCCGTCATTAACCCCGGCCCAGCAGGCCGCCTGGAACGCGGGCGCGGCCGACGCCGCCGAGGGGATAATTAAAACCCGCTTCAGCGCCGGAGAATATCGTTCGTATCGCGAAGCCGCCGTCAAAAATGTCAGTCAAAAGAAAGCAGATGACCTTGAAGTTGACGTGTCACTGATGTCTGATGAAGATTTGGACATTTTGACCAAGGTGGGCGATGAAAACAAAGTCGCGCGAGTTATTAACATCCTTGCTGCAAGCGCAGACGCAGATAAGCACGAAAGGGCCAAAAAGCTCGGCGGGAACATATCAAAGCGCAACCTGCAATCAAAGTACGGCACCTTCCTTACCCCCAGAGCATACGTAGAAAACGTAGAAGGGGTGGCTTACGCAGATTACAGGGCAAACCCGGCAGGGTATGCCAATTACCAAAGAGCTTTGGTTTCCCATCTGACCAAAGTTGATGCCAAAGCGATGCGCAGGAACTTGTCTCCGGAAATTATTAAACAAAAAGAATTCGTTGAGGACATGCTCGCCGGCGCGACCATTGAGGACATTTCGCTAATCACTGGGGACGCAAGGCGAGCCGCGGCGTTTAAAGAGGGGTTTGAGGGGATTATAGGTAAAAAGACTACGCCGCAAGAAAGAGCAGACGCTCTTGCAACGGCAATGCAGGCTAGAAATAACAATATGGTGGCCCAAGAACTGCGGAATTACGTCGGGTCTCCGTATAGAGACGTTATTGAAAGCATATTAGAAGGCAAGCCGCCGCCGATACCCTCAAAAACCCCTTAATTAAAATTAATGATGAAATAAAATTATGGCAGACCAAAAAGATATATTGGAAAGAGTCTCGGACCTGCCGGAAAATCTCCGCAAGGCGCTTTTTGCTCCGGCAACCGCGGAGGCAATTAAAGAAGCCGGGAAAAAATACGGACTGATGATAGACAAAGTCGGGGAGCTTGCGCAAGAAACCGGGCGGGTGATGCTCGGAATTACCCCGCCTTCGGAATACGTGAAAAATCTGACGAGCCGGCTTGGAGTCGCGCCGGAGAAAGCGCGGGCGATTGCGGAAGAAATCAATCAAAAAGTTTTCCAGCCGGTGCGGGAATCGCTGAAGAGAATTCATGGGCTTGGCGCGCAAAAACCACTCCCAACGCGCGAAGACATTAAGCCGCCACCTAAACCGCCGGAGATAAAACCGGAAATTGGGGAAATCCCTTCAATTTTCGTAAAAAACATCCCTCCGCCCGTCGGGGAATCCGCGAAGGTCGTACCGGATATTATCCCGCAGAAACCGGAATCACTGCCGCCAAACCACCTTGCCGCCAAGAGCGCGCTGGAGAAAGAGTTAAACGCCCCGGCGCTCAAGCAAGGACCGCAATACGAAAAGGACCCTTATAGGGAACAAATAGAATAATATGCAGCACCAAGTTCCGCAATTTATAGATATAGAAGATAAGATTTTCGGGCCCCTAACCGCAAAGCAGTTTTTTTACGTCCTGGGCGGCGCGGCGCTCATCTTTTTGATGTATATTTACTTTCAGCTTTGGCTGGTAATCCTTTTGGGCGCGCCGGTGGCGGCTTTCGCGGGAGCGCTCGCGTTTTTAAAAATAAACGGCCAGCCGTTTATTAAAGTGCTCGGAAGCGCGCTTAATTTCGCATCTTCCTCCCGTCTTTATCTATGGAGGAAAATCCCGTTAGAGGCCCGCCGACAAGAGTCGGCGGCGGCCGCCAAAGGCGGCCTGCCTCTAACGGGACCGAGGCTTACCCAAAGCAAATTACAAGACCTGTCCTGGTCGCTGGACATACAGGAAAAGATAAAAAGATAAAATGGCTCAAGCGCAAGCATCGCAGGAAATATTGGACATACAGGAAATCAGGGACGGCGTCCTGCTCTTAAAAGACGGCTCGCTCCGGGCGGTGCTTATGGCCTCGTCGCTGAATTTCGCCCTGAAGAGCGCCGATGAGCAGACGGCGATAATTTTGCAATACCAGAATTTTTTGAACGCGATGGATTTTTCCGTGCAATTTTTCATCCAGTCGCGCAAACTTAACATTGAGCCCTACATTGAAACCCTAAAAGCCGCCGAGGCAAGGCAGTCCAACGAGCTTCTCAAAATCCAGATAGCCGAATACATAGAATTCGTGCGCGCCTTCGTCCGAGCCGCAAACGTTGTCACAAAAAATTTCTACGCGGTCGTTCCTTTCCCCCCGCCGATATTTGAAACGCCGAAAGAAGGAGTAAAAAAACTTCTGGGGTTCTTTAGCGGAAGCGGCGCGGGCGGGCGGGCGAAAGTCATGCCGCAGGAAAAATTTGAGGAATACAAAAACCAGCTCTGGCAAAGGGCGGACAGCGTAATCCAGGGGCTCGTTCGCGCCGGCATCAGGGCGGTACCGCTCAACACCGAGGAGCTGATAGAATTATTTTACGAGCTTTATAATCCGGGGGAATCAGAAAAAGGCAAGCCGCCCGAAATCACGCAACGCGTAACATAAAACTCAAAACATGGCATTATTAGACATTTTTAGAACCAAAAAGAAAGAAGAAACGGAAATAACCCCGGTTTTCCCGGAGGAAATTTATCGCGCCGGAACCTTGGAGCTCCGCGACGTCATCGCCCCGGCCGCTTTGGAGGTGGCGGCGAACAATGTGCGGCTTGGGGAAAAACTGATGCGGACGCTTTTCATCTTCGCGCTACCGAGATTTTTATCTTCAAACTGGTTCAGCCCTGTGATAAATCTGGACAAGGTTTTTGACGTCTCAATTTTCATCCACCCCGTTGACACGGCCGCGGTGCTACGAAAACTCCAAAGAAAAGTCGCCGAGGTGCAGTCGCAAATTGCCATTCGCCAGGAGAAAGGGCTGGTGCGGGACCCGGTTTTGGACACCGCTTTCCAGGATTTGGAATCTTTAAGGGACAAGCTCCAGCAGGCGCAGGAACGGCTTTTTAACTTCGGGCTTTACATCGCCGTCTACGGCAACACAATGGATGAGCTGGACAAGGTGGAAGCGGAAATAAAATCAATGCTGGAGTCGCGCCTCGTCTACGCCAAGCCCGCGCTCTTCCAGCAAAAAGAGGGTCTGGACTCCGTGTTCCCGCAGGCAACGGATAAGCTCGCTGTAAATAATTATCTGAACTCTTCACCCGCGTCCAGCGTTTTCCCGTTCGTTTCCTTTGACCTTACTTCAAACAAGGGGATTCTCTACGGCATAAACTCGCACAACAATTCCCTGGTGCTTTTTGACAGGTTTTCTCTGGAAAACTACAACTCGGTTATTTTCGCCAAAGCCGGGGCCGGAAAATCTTACGCGACCAAGCTGGAAATTCTGCGCTCCTTGATGTTTGACACGGACGTGATAGTCATAGACCCGGAGAGAGAGTATGAATATCTGGCGGAGGCGGTCGGCGGAAGATATTTCAACATATCCCTGACCTCGCACCACCACATAAATCCTTTTGACCTGCCGACGCCGCGGGAAGACGAATCTCCGGCCGATGTCTTGCGCTCGCACATCATAAACCTGGTGGGGCTTTTCCGGATAATGCTCGGGGGGCTGACGCCGGAAGAAGACGCCGTAATAGACCGCGCGATTGCCGAAACCTACGCTTCCAGGGACATCACGCCTGACAGCGATTTTCAAAAAGCCGTTCCCCCGATACTTTCCGATTTGGAGCTGGTGCTCGCGAATATGGAAGGCGGGGAATCTTTGGCGCAGCGGCTCCGGAAATTCACCAAGGGCACCTGGGCGGGCTTCGTAAACCAGCCGACTAATGTTGACATAAACCAAAAGCTGGCGGTTTTTTCCGTCCGCGACATGGAAGACGAGCTTAGGCCGGTGGCGATGTATCTGATTATCAACTACATCTGGAGCGCCGTCCGCGCGCAGCTCAAAAAAAGAATTCTGGTGGTGGACGAAGCGTGGTGGATTATGAAAAACGAGGACGGAGCGTCGTTTCTCTACGGCATCGCCAAGCGCGCGAGAAAATATTACTTGGGCGTCGCGACCATCACGCAGGATGTCGGCGATTTTTTGAACTCCCCTTACGGCAAGCCGCTAATCACCAACTCATCAATCCAGATACTGCTCCACCAGTCACCGGCGTCAATAGAAGTTTTGAAGCAGAATTTCAACCTCACCGAGGAAGAAAAGTTTTTGCTTTTGGAATCCGACGTCGGCGAGGGGCTTTTCTTCGCGGGGCTGAAGCATGTAGCCATTAAAATTCTGGCGTCCTACACGGAGGACCAGCTTATCACTTCGGACCCGGCCCAGCTTTTGGCGATTAAAAGGGCGAAGCAGGATTTTAGCCAGCAGCAAAAATAATTTATGGCGGATGCGACAACAGCGGAAAATTACGCAGGTCTGCAAGAAGCAAGGAATGCGGACGCGGCTCCGGAACAAGGCGCAGTAAAAACAGGCGCGCGAGAGGCGAAGCTAAGCGTTCCCAACGCAGTTTTGCTTGTACTCGTCGCACTTTTGATAGACGGACTGCAATTATTCCTGAACTTAATCATCATCGGAGTGGTGGTAAACTGGATAATAGACGTCTTTGCGCTGCTTTTGTTCTACGTCTGGCTTAAAATGCTGGGGATGTCCATGTATGAAAGCAGGGGATTCAAAACGCTGCTCTCGCTGATTGGGGCGATGGGGGTTGAGATTATGCCGCTCGTAAATTCCCTGCCAGGCTGGACGGCTTTCGCAACGCTTACCGTAATTTTTGAATTTTCCGGGCGCATGCCTGTCGTGGGAAAATTAGCCAAATTGGCATCATTTAAAAAATCGTGAAAACTTTTTACAAAAATTTAATATTTTTTCTCCTCCTGGCCGCCGCGGGGGGCGCGGACGCGCAAACTTTTTCCACGCCAGACAATTTTACGCTCAATGTTTCACCCCAGTCCCCGCGCGCCGGAAGCGCGATAACCGTAACCGCGCGCTCATTCGCCTTTGACGGGCGGAGGGCTAATTTCGTCTGGTTTCTGGGCGACAAAAAGGTTGATGCCGGAGTGGGGCTATCCGAAAAAACCTTCACCGCGGGCAAACTCGGAACGGAGATGAATATAATAGTGGAAGCAATTTCTGCCGATGGGCTTTTTTACAAGGCGCGGACGAGTATCAGCGTAACCGACATAGATTTTGTCATTCACCCGCTGACTTACACTCCGCCGTTTTACCGCGGAGCCGCTTTGGCAACGCCCGGAAGCGAGGTTGAAATTATCGCCGCGCCGCATTTGTTCAGAAACGGCGCAAAACTCAAACCGCAAAACCTGATTTACGAATGGTCTTTGGACAGAAAGCCGCTTTTGGCCCAGTCCGGCGGGGGGAGAAACAAACTTCTCTTGCGGCTCGCGGACATACGGGGCGGCGAATACGAAATTTCTCTGCGGGTCAGTGCGGCGGATGGCGGAATTTTCGCCAAAAAAGACGCGCGTTTTAAAACAACTGCCCCGGAGCTGGTTTTCTACAAAACAAATCCGCTTACGGGGTTGATTTCTTCCGCGCTGCCGTCATTTTCCGCTAACGCGGGCGAGCAGTTTTCCATTTTGGCGGAGCCGTTTTATTTCAGTTTAAGCTCCCTTGCGCGCGCAGAGTTCGATTGGAGAGCGAACGGGGAGAAAATTAAGCCAGACGCCGGAAACCCTCGACTCTTGAACCTTGAGGCGCCTGCCGGCGCCGAGTCGGCCGCGGACGTTTCAGTAACCATCAAAGACGCAAAGACGTTGTTTCAAGGCGCCGAGGGCAGATTAAATATAAAAACGGGATTATGAAATTAAAAATCTTATTTGTCGTAATTCTTCTCTCCTCCGGCGCGTTTGCCTTCGCCGCGGATTATAATTTGCTCCAGCCGCTGCCCCACACCGGCCAAAGCGTGAGCGATTTTCCGACATATGTCGGGAGGATTATTCCTTTTATCTTGGGGCTTGCCGCCGTTTTAGCGGTCGTGATGATAACCATCGGTGGGATTGAATACGCCATATCAGAAGCGGTAGACGCGAAAGCTGACGCCAAAGACCGCATCATGCAGGCGATTTTCGGGCTCCTTTTGGCGCTGGCCTCATGGCTGATTTTGTGGACCATCAACCCCGACTTGGTAAATTTGAAACTAAATATCAAAGAATTGCCGAGTACGCAATCGGGGCCCGACCATATCGGCTTGCCATGCACTACACAATCCCAATGCGCACCTGGATTCTGCGACATTCTGCCAGGACAAAGTGTCGGTATGTGCAAACTTGTTGCCGGCACATGCCGAAAACCGTCTGACTGCCCGTCAGGAATCTGCAATATCCCTTCGGGAAGCACTCTCGGCGCTTGCGCTCCCGCCACGATTATACCGCCGCCTTAAAATGACATGGAAAACCTGTTAACCAAAAGAAATATAATAATCGTCGGGGCGGTAATAATACTGGCGCTGGGTGTTTTGATTTATCTCGGAACCAAAAGCGATGAAGCGCCGGGCGAGGGTGGAGGTTTTTTTGGAATCTTCCCGTTCGGCGCCGAAACGCCGCCCTCCTCTTCAAAACCGGGTTTTGAATCTGCCAAAAAACCCGGTTTTTCTCCGGATGGCGGCGAGTTGCCCCTTACGCCTCAAGCCGCCCAAGACTTACCGATTGGCACCCTTATCCGGCTAAGCAAGGCAAACATTTCTTCGCTTATTCCGGTCGGAACAACCTCCGTCCGCTACCACAAAAATATCGCCGAGGCGCTGGGGCACCTTTTTGAAAGGAAAGTGGACGGGACGGATGAAGAAAAAAGGATTTCCAATTTCACTATTCCCCAAATTCTTCGCATCCTCTGGGCTCCGGACGCGAGGCGGGCCGTGATTTTTTACAACTTGGGCGGGCAAATCAGAAAACTTTTGACGGATTATTCAACCTCCACTCCGCGGACGAATTTCCTGCCGGACGGCGTCTCCGACGTCGCTTTTTCTCCTGACTCAAGGCTGGTGGCGTTTATAAATGATTTAGGGGAAAGCCAAAATATTTTTATCGCAAATTCTGATTTTGGAAACCAAAGAAAAATTTTTGATAACGACATTCCAATTTTTGAAATCAGCTGGCCGGCGCAAAATCTCATCGCCCTTAAAACAAAATCTTCCTACGCGGCGCGCGGATTTCTTTATTCGCTCAACGTAAACACCGGCGAATTTGCCAAAATCGCCGAGGGACTAGGATTGGATGCGGTTTGGAGCGCGGACGGCTCGGGCGCGCTTTATTCCCGGGTGACGTCCGACGGAAATCTTTTTGACTTAAGATTTGTTGACGCAAAAACCGGGGAGACGAAAGACTTAGGCGTCAAAACAATCGCCGAAAAGTGCGCGTTTTCGCGGACGGAAAAAAACATCGCATATTGCGCCGCGCCGCGCTCCCCGGCGCCGGGCGCTGGCGGGCTCCCGGACGATTGGTGGAAAGGCAAAATCTCGTTTCAAGACGATTTTGTCCTGATTAACACTGCAACTGGTCAGATATCGTCTTTTGTTCCGACGCCGTTAGATGTCGTTTCTCCAAAAATCCTGGCCGACGATTCTTATCTTCTCTTCCGCGACAAACCCTCCGGCAATCTCTGGAGCTTGAAATTAAAGCCATAGAACATGAAGTTTGAAACATTAAGCATGGAGAGCGAAGCAGAATTCAGTCCCAAGCAACTCGTTGCCGAAGAAAAGCGGGTTATGGGATTGGAAAAATATAAAAACAGGATAACCGCGCTAGCAACCGGTGTCTTTTTGCTTGTATCAGTAGCGGCGTGTAAAACGGAGGGGCAGAGATTCGACGAGAAAAGCAAAATTAAAGCCGAACAAGTTGAAAAATCAATCACCGGCGACGCCTCATTGGATCAAATACTGGAAAAAATAATGGGAAATAAGTTGCCAGAAAACGCATCGAGGTTGGACGAGATTAAAAAGTATCAAGGAGCTACTGATGTGCTGAAGAATTATGCGCGCTCCCAAGCAGATAAAGAAAAAATGAGAAATGCGCTCACAACAGCATTACAAAATCCGGATGTGATAAAAGATAAAGCCTTGCATAGGGCGCTTTTAGAGATAATTTTTACGGCGCATTATGGAAACTAATTTTAAAAAAATTTCGGAGCTGCTATTAAAGTCAGAATTGTCCTTTGAAGACCAAAATAACCTTTTAACTGCGATTTTCAAAGTTAGCGACGCAGAATTGGAACCGATGCTTAAGCTGTTTTCAGAAAAACCAGAGTGGATTAAAACAATCAGCGAAAATTATAAAGCCAAAAAACTTGCGCTGGCGAACAAAAATCCAGAAGGGTGGCAAAAAATTATAGAAAACGAAATCCGGCAAATAGAAATATCCCAAACCGAGCATTGAAAGCTACAATAGCTAGGGCTTGACAAATATTTTGTAGAAGCTATAATTAAGCCAGATAAGCTAAAGGATAAGGAGGTTGCGATGGGTGATTTGGTCGTTGTAATTTTGGTTTTATGGGTTAGCGGATTGGGGCTTTTCACTCTTATTGGCGCGGTGCTCGGTAATCAGAGGCACGGAGCCCAAGCGTATCTCGGATTTACCGCTTGGGCGGCCGGAGCAATTCTTAGCGGCGTTTGGGGTGCGGCTGTTTGGCTACTTACGCAAATCGAGCACGCTACCGAAGCAGTGGCCAATCATTACGCCGCGATTGTCGGATTAGCCACCTTTGTTGTCGCCGCGCTCTCCGCTTACTATGCTTACCATTTATACCTATACATCTTCGGCGCTCCATGAGCGCCATTTCTTTTTACAATTAATATTTAAAAATTACGCTAAATCCAGCGGCTTAATCACCACTCTCCGATCCGGACCCTGGCCGGTTGATTCCGTCGCGATGTCGGGATACTCCTGCAAAACCGAATGCACTATTCTTCTGTCGTAAGCGTTCATCGGCTTCATCTCAACTTCTTTTTTGAAATAACGGACGCGCTGGGCATGGAGCCGGGCCGTATCTTTTATCTCTTCTATCCTCTTTTTATTGTAATCGTTTATGTCTAATAAAAACTGGGGTTTGCTCTTCGGAAACTTTTGCTCAAAAATCCGTTTTACCAAAAAACTAAACGCCGCGAGATGCTTCCCGCCGTCTCCTATGAGAAGCGGCGCCTCCGGCGCTTTGATTAAAAACCAGCTGTCCTCGCCGCCCTCCTGAAATTCCAGAGAAAAGGAAAATCCCATCTTCTCCAAAACAGCCCGGATTGTCCCGTCCACGAATTCTACTTGCTCTTTTTTATTTTCCTCCATACGAAGCCGGCCGTCTCGCCTTCCTGCGGACAACCGCTTCGTGCACTATAGCAAAAACGTTCATCGCCGTCCAGTAGAGGGAAACGGCGGCCGGGAGCTTAAAGCTTATTACAAAAATAAGTATGGGGAATACATAGAGCATCTGCCACTGCATGGCGCGGCCCATATCGCTTTTTATGGGCCCGTCTGCCGGCGAGGCGGGCATCGCCAACTTTGCCTGCCAGAATTGCGAAATCGCTGCCAAAGCGGCCATGCCCACGCTGGCCTCCGTAAGCGGCATAAGGCCCAAAAAGAGCATGTTTATCGGCCCGGACGCGTCCAAAAACTTGTAAATCTCTGAAGCGTTGAAGGGTATGCCGCGCCAAAAAACCCTATACATTGCTATAAGCAGGGGCAGCTGTATCAAAAGCATGAAAAAACCTGATAGGGGATTGATGCCGTGTTTTTTGTAAAGTTCCATAAGCGCTTTGGCCTGCTCCTCGCGATTTTTTTTCTCTTCGTATATTTTTTTAACCTCGGGTTCTATGCGCTTCATCGCGTTCTGGGTACGCAGCATTTTGTGCGTCATCGGAAACATCAGCGTCCTGATGAGCGCCGTCAGCAAAATAACGGCGAGTCCCAAATCGTGCCCCGGCAGAATGGACGTCAAAAACACAAGCGCGTTTAAGAGCGGCAGGTAAAAAATCTCGTGGAATAACGTTTTAAGCAAGGACATGTTTTACATCTTCTTTGATGATTTTAAATTCTGGAACGCGCCTGTCGGGTATTTTCATAAAAAAAACTATATCCCTGCCAGACCGGTGCGCGGGGCGTGACTTCGCGGTTTTATAAAATTCCTCCGCCGCGGCGCTCATGCGCCTTTTAGCGAGATTCCTTAAAGCCGCCCCGCGATTCTTCGGGCCGGAAACCACAAAAGCAAAGCGTGCCGCGCCGATGCGATTCTCCGAAACCCGCGCGGACAGCGTTTTCCCGCGTGCGCCGAAAGATTTTCGCTTAAAAAATCTTTCCAAGTCTTTACGGCTCATCCTCATTGATTTTTTAAGCATGATTGTTCAAACAACAAGGCGGCGCCTGCCCTTTCGCCTCCGGCGCCGAAGAACATTCCGTCCGGTTTTTAACCTCATTCTTTTTAAAAAACCGTGGGAGCGAGCTCTCTTCCTCTTTTTGGGCTGATAAGTGACAGACATAATCAGCTAATTCTACAATAATTTCTTGTTTTTGCAATATTCACATTATATCCACAATCTATTAACATTTTCTACAATGCAAAGTTTAAATAAAGTTTTATAGTATAAATCTATGAATAACGAGGAGCTTTGGTCGCAAGCACTGAACGACATAGAACTGGCCGTGTCGCGCGCAAATTTTGTGACGTGGTTTAAAGACACCCATATCTTAGATTTTGCGGACGGGGTGGTCACTGTCGGCGCGCCCAATGGTTTCTCCAAAGAATGGCTGGAAAACAAATTTCATAAATTTATCCTTAAATCCCTGCGCTCCCGCGTGCCGGAGATAAGGGCGATAAATTACTCAATAGCCGCGTCGTCAACGCCGCAAGCGGCGAGAATCAAGCCGCGCAAAGAATTCGCCCCCCAGCCGGAGGAACAGCTGGAATTCAAAGACTTTTACGTGGATCCGAAAACAAATCTCAACCCGAAGTACGCTCTGGACACTTTTATTGTCGGCTCGTTTAACGAGCTCGCGCATGCGGCGGCGCTCGCGGTCATTAAAAACCCGGGCAGGGTTTATAACCCCCTCTTTATCTACGGCGGCGTCGGGCTGGGAAAAACGCACCTCCTGCAGGCAATCGGGAACGCAATCTTAAAAAACGGGCCGCCAAAGAAAATTTATTATATCTCGTCGGAGAAATTCAGCAACGAGCTTGTCAGTTCCATCCAAAACAACGCCGTGCATAACTTCAAAGAAAAATACCGCGACTTTGATTTGCTGGTAGTGGATGATGTCCAATTTTTCTCCAACAAAACCAAAACGCAGGAAGAATTTTTTTATACTTTCAACGCTCTCCATGAAGCTGGCAAGCAAGTGGTTTTCTCCTCCGACAGGCCGCCGAAATCCATCCCCGACATCGGCGAGAGATTGCTCTCCAGGATGGAAGCCGGAGTGATTGTAGATATATCCGAGCCGGAATACGAATCCCGGCTGGCCATCTTAAAATCCAAGGCAGCCGAGCGGAAAATCGGCTTGCCCGAAACAACACTGGAGCTTATAGCAATGCTTATACAAAAAAACATAAGGGAGCTGGAGGGCGCCCTAAACACAATTTACATGCAATCAAAGTATCAAAACAGGGTCTTGAGCAATGACGACGTAAAAAGCATATTAAGTAAGAACATAAAGCCGAAAAATGCCGCGACCCCCAGCCAAATAATCAAGACCGTGGCCGAATTTTACGACATACCGGAAAAATCTATATATGAGCATACCCGAAAGACAGAGATTGTGCGCCCGCGCCAAGTCGCGATGTATCTTATACGCGAGGATTTAAAAGGATCTTATCCTTTCATCGGCCAGAAATTTGGTGGGATGGACCACACGACCGCGATACACGCCTACGAGAAAATAATCCAGGAAACAAAAAAGGACTCGAAACTAGAAGAAGAAATTAAAAGAATACGGGAAAAATATCAAAACCAGCAAAAATAACAAAAAATAAAATGTTGATGAAAAAAACACAAAATTTTATCCATTTTTTTCCCACAGCTTATTAAAGCCACAATAATTCCAATCCACATATTAAGGCGATTAAATATAATAAATTTTATCTATGAAAATACAATGTTTAAATAAGAATCTTAAATCAGCGGTTTCTGTTGCCGAAAGGAATACTTCAAAAAATCAAACCCTGCCGATATTAAATTCAATATTTATAGGCGCTGAAAAGGACACAATAAAAATAAGAGCGACGAATTTGGAAACCGCTGTAGAAATAAGCGTATCCGGAAAAATACATAACGCCGGGAGCGTGGTTGTTCCGGCAAAAACAATAAACTCATTTTTAAACAACATTCCGGAAGAGCAAATAATCCTTCAGGTGCAAAAAAACAATCTATTTATAAAAACCGACTCAATGGAAACAATAATTAGGGGTTACCCGCCAGAAGATTTTCCAATCTTCCCTAAAGTTGACATAGCGGAAAGCATTTCAATGTCTTCTCCGGAATTAAGATTTTCTTTAGCGTCGGTAGTCACGGCTGCCAGCATATCCGACATAAAACCCGAACTTGCCAGCGTCTGCTTTAATATCTTTAAAAACAGCGTAAAAATCGCGGCGACCGACTCCTTCCGCCTGGCGGAGAAAAATATAGTTTCAAAAGAAACACGCCTGGAAAAAATGACGTCTTTTCTGGTCCCTCAGCGCAGCGTTCAAGAGATGTTGCGGCTTTTGGAAAACGACGAAAACGTTAAATTGGGAGCAAATAAAAACCAGATAATCATCCTTGGCGGGGATTATAAATTCATTTCCCGGCTCACGGACGGCAAATTTCCAGACTACGAGCAGATCATCCCGAAAAGCTTCAAAACCATCGCCGTGGCCAGGAAAAACGATGTTTTATCAAATATAAAACTTGCCAGCGTGTTTGCGGGGAAACTAAATGACATCACCTTATTTTTCAGCCCTTCCAAGAAAGCTATTTTAATGAGCACAGCCCATTCGGAGGTCGGAGAGCATTCCGCGTCTGTCAGCGCCAGCGTCCAGGGCGAGGAAGTGACCGCGAAATTTAATTGGAGGTATCTTGCGGACGGGATTCCCCAAATCAACAGCGAATATATTGAGTTTAACTTAAACGGCGACCAGTCGCCGATGCTTATAAAAGGCAAGGGAGACAACTCCTACGTTTATTTAGTGATGCCGATGCGGGGAATTTAATTCTTCGGTCAGTCCTTCAAAACGATATTTATTGTTTGTTCGGCTGTGTTCCCGACAGCGTCATAAATTCTTACCCTCACGGACATAAAACTAGACTCGCTTTTTATTTTGCTTAAATTTAAAACAAACTCAAAGGGAGGCCGCTTTATTGACCCCAGATATTCATCGCCGGCAAAATAATCGGCTTGTTCAATGTGATATTTTCCTTCCGTTGCGGGCCGCAAAACAATCAAGTCGCTTCTACTATACGCGCTTTTTTGCGGGGACAGCTGAACTTCGGAAATCCTCGGGAAATTTTGAGGGACATGGACGGAATCGTATGTTTTGGGGATGACGCTGCCGTCTTGGTCGGCAAGACCGCTGGCCGCCGCCCATTTTCTTATGGGGTCTTCCCAATTTTTGAGCTGGGGGCTTCCGGCATTTGTCCAATAAAGAATTGAGCGGATTTCCCGAACCACTTTTCTTTCTAAAAATTCTTTGGGCGTATACTCTGTGGCGAGCCCGCAGGAAATTTTGTCTATCACGAATTCTTTCCCCCCCCTCCACTCGCCGCGCGCGTAGGGCTTTGGGTCGGATACGTTTTGGAGAAACGGATCAGGAGATACGAATTCCGACGGCGGGAATTTGCTGGCGGCGTACTCCATAATTTCGTGCCACCAGGGAGCCACTATAAATCCGGCAACCTTTTTTTCCATGGGGGAGTTGTCGTTATTTCCAGCCCAGGCGCCCACGACTACGTCAGGCGCGTATCCTATGACCCAGGCGTCGCGGTAATCATTTGTGGTTCCTGTTTTCGCCGCGATTTTTTTATTCGGGAAGTAGAGGGCGGAGAATTCTCCGAAAGAAGGCGCCCGCGCCTTGTTGTCGGAAAGAATATCGTTTATGGCTCTGGCAATATTATTTTCAATGACTTCCCGCGGCTCCGGGCCCGCTTCGTAGATAATTTTTTCTTCCGCGTCCTCTATTTTTAATATGTATTTATGGGGGTTTCTCACCCCGTCGTTTGCAAAAACCGAATAGGCGGAAGTCAGCTCCAACAAGGACACCTCTCCTCCTCCCAAAACAAGCGTGAGGCCGTATCTTTGAGGGTCGTTGAGGGAAGTTATCCCGAAATCCCGCGCCGTAGATAAAGATTCTTCCAACCCCGCGAGATAAAGCGTTTTCACGGAAGGGACATTCAGCGATTGGGCCAGCGCTTCGCGGAGCGACACCGGACCCCGGAATTTATTGTCAAAATTTTGCGGGTGGTAGCACTTATCCTCCTCTACCCCCGCCGTCGGCTTGCCGTCGGGGGTGCAGAGGGGGTTGAACTCGGTTGGCAGGTCAAAAAGCGCTGTCTCCGGCGCAAATCCTTTTTTAAAAGCCGTTGCGTAAATGAAGGGCTTCAGGGCCGATCCCGGCTGCCTGTGAGCGGTGGCTACATTGAAATTTCCGTCGCGCTCTATGTCAAAATAATTTCTGGAGCCGACCATGGCCAGAATGTCGCCGGTTTTTGGGTCAATCACCACAGCGCTTTCATTTTTTGCGTTGAAATTTTTCTCGTTTTCCTCGGCGTATTTATTTATCACCTCCTCCGCTTTTGACTGCAAATCGGCGTCCAGAGCAGTTGTGACTTTAAATCCGGCTTTTTCAACCGCGTCCTCCCCGAATTTTTTATTCAATTCTTCCCTTACTTCAATCACAAAATGAGGCGCGATTATACCCTGCGTGCGCGCCGGAGAGAATTTGACGGCTTCATTTTTCGCTTTGTTATATTCTTCCTCCGACAAGAACCCGAGTTTGCGCATCCGTTCCAAGACAAATGCGGCGCGCGAATCCAGCTCGTCTCTATGTTTGCCGTAAGGGGAGTAATAGCTCGGCGCCTTGGGCAATGAAGCGAGATAGGCCGCTTCTTTAATAGTGAGGTCTTTGGCGTGTTTCCCAAAGAAGGTTTCCGCCGCGGCTTCTACGCCGTACGCGCCGTTGCCGTAAGGTATCTGGTTGAGATAGAAATTGAGTATTTCGTCTTTGGAATACTTCGCTTCAATTTTGAAGGATATGATTATTTCTTTTATTTTTCTAAATATCGTTTTCTCCGGCGTGAGTAGCGTGGTTTTCGCCAATTGCTGGGTTATGGTGGATCCCCCTTGTTCAAAACTGCCGCGCAGTATGTTTATAAAGACCGCGCGGAGGAACGCGAACGGCCTGAAACCGAAATGCTGGTAAAAAGAATCGTCTTCTATGGCGATTGTCGCGTTTTTTGCGTGTCTTGGCATTTCCGAAAAAGGAATGACGGTGCGTTTTTCTTCGCCGTGCACGTCGTAAAGTAAAACTTCTCCGGTGCGGTCGTAAATCTTGGTGGACTGCGCCACTCGCCGCTCTTCAAAGCCATTTAGGTCAGGCAGGTTTACCGAGGCGGCAAAAAAAAGCAGAGCGCCCGCTAAGAGGACGCCGGATACGGCCAATCTCAACAAAAAACGTTTCATGCGGCTTATTATAGAAGATTTTTTGCGGTTATGGTAGAGTGGAAATATTATCATGGAAATTTTGAAACGCAACATTGAACAAATTATTACGGAAGGAGAATTGCAAAAAAAACTTCGTTCCGCAAAGCAGCTGCGTATCAAACACGGCGTAGATGTTACTAATCCGCTTTTGCACCTCGGCCACGCAGTGAACTACTGGAAAATGCGAGAATTTCAGGAGCTTGGCCACAAAGTCATTTTTCTAATAGGGGATTTTACTACTCAAATAGGCGACCCGACCGGAAGATATAAAACTCGCCCGGAGATATCAAAGAAACTTGTAGCAAAGAATGCAAGGAGATTTTTAGAACAGGCCGCGAAAATTCTTATCAATAAGCCGAATCTTTTGGAGGTGCGCAGAAATTCCGAGTGGTATGACAAAATGAAAACCGATGAATTCCTTGGGCTCTTAAAAAAAGTTACGCATGCGCAGTTGATAGAGCGCGACATGTTTCAAAATAGAATCAAAAATAACGAAGAAATCCACGAACACGAAATTATTTACCCTGTTTTGCAGGCCTACGACTCCGTGATGATTAAGTCGGATTTAACGATAATAGGGACAGACCAGTTGTTTAATGAACTTTTAGGCAGGCGCTACCAAGAAATTTTTGGACAAAAGCCGCAGACAATTATAACAACCTCAATTACCCCGGGGCTGGATGGTAAAGAGAAGATGTCCAAATCGTTAGGGAATTTTGTTGCAATACTTGATTCGCCTAAAGACAAATTTGGAAAACTAATGACGATCCAAGATGGCTTGATAGAATCATATTTAAAGGTTTACACAAAACTTTCCCTTTCAGAAATTGATGACATAAAAAAACAGAAACCGATAGATGCAAAAAAGCGCTTGGCTTTTGAGGTTGTTAAGTTATATCACGGCGAAAAAGAAGCCGAGAAAGCAAAAAACTATTTTGAAAAAACTTTTTCCGAGAAGGAAACTCCAGCAAATTTAAAAACTTTCTACGCGCGGGCGGGTGAGGAGTGGGCTGATTTTTTGGCGAGAGAGAAACTTGTAAAATCAAAATCGGAAGCCAAGCGGCTTATCACGGGAGGAGGGGTTGATTTAAACGGGCGCAGAGTCCTGCGCGCAAGAGGAGCCGTTGAGAACGGCGTTGTCAAAATAGGAAAATATAAATTTATAAAAGCGGAAGTTAAGTAATTTACTCTTCCACGTCTTCCTCTAACTCCCACGAATCCGGATTTTCCAGCTCTTCCGCGCCGTCGTTTTCGCTGTCCGAACCCGCCTCTTTTTCATCTGCGCCAATACCATTGTTCAGTGCGTCGTCGCTTACAGAATCGCCGAACCCGCCGTTTTTCTTGTTGGCCATGTTTTAAAAATTTTACGCCCTTTTAATCTTATCTTTCACAGCATAGAAAAGTTTAAAATCTGCTGCAAATGGAGCTTGTGGATAAGTTATGGAAAACGGCTCCTTACCAGCGCGGTAAGGGCCATTGCCAAGGCGTCGGTTTCATCGTCTAATGGTTTAGTTTTAGGCAAGTTCATGGAAAGTTTGAGCATGGAGGCCACGCTTTCCTTGCCGGCGCGGCCGTATCCACAGACGGCCATTTTCACCTCCAGCGGGGCGAATTCGCTTACTGGTAGGCCGTGCTTTTGGGCGACTGCTAATATCACGCCTCTCACCTCGCCGATTACAAGAGCGGTTTTTACATTTTTGGCGAAAAATAGTTTTTCCGTGGAAACCGCGTCCGGCTTGGTTTTTTTAATCAATTCGTCCAAAAACTCAAAAATCTCCCAAAGCCGCTCGGCCTCTTTTTGAGTTTTCAGCGTTTTTTTTACTCCAGACGCAACCCTCTTGAATTCACTGCCATTCTTTTCAACAATTCCCCAGCCGAGGCGCTCAATACCCGGGTCAATCCCTAAAATTTTCATTTTACCTCTGCGTTAGAATAAACCTCCTGCACGTCGTCGTGGTCGGAGAGGGCTTCCAGAAGCGCTTCAAATTTTTTGGAGTCCTCCGGAGAAAGCGACTGCGGAAATTTTGCCGCGAAAGCTTGCTTGCCCGCCTGAATGTCCGTAGGACTTTCGGCGCGGTCAAAAGCCCACACTGCGGAGCCCTTAACACCCAATTTCGCGTCGTGTTCGGAAAGAATGTATTTGATCTCGTTTGTGGTGCGGTTGGGGTTGTCAGTGACTGCGGTGATAATGATGGCGGAGCCGCCTGGACCATAGGCCTCGTAGACGACCTCTTTTGGTTCTGCGCCGTCTTTGGCGGATGCTTTTTTAATCGCTCGGTCAATGTTATCCGAGGGCATATTGGCTTTTCTCGCCTCTTCTATCGCGGCTGCAAGCCGGGAGTTGGTTTTTGGGTCCGGCCCCAGCTCCTTGGCGGTAATGGTTATCAGCCGCGAGAATTTTGAGAAAATTTTTCCGCGCTTCGCGTCCGTGGCCGCCTTTTTGTATTTTATCTGCGCCCATTTAGAGTGCCCCGACATTTTGTTTTTTTGTGTAGTCCAGTATTAGGTTTTTTGCTTCGTATATTCGCGGGACCTGTTTTATGGCGAAAGACCTCTCGCCGGCTGTTTGGATTATTATATTGCCGTACCTTAACAAAGACGCGGCCATATTGGGGATTTCTATCGTGATGTCCTGAACTTTGTCCAGCATGAATTCCGAAACGTCCCGATTGAAAAGACCTTTTTGATTTATATCCACGATTCTTTCCGAGGTTATTATCCAGATATCCAGGTAATAATCAATCCAAAAAAAGAACATTATAACCATGATTGCGAGCAGATAAATCAAGGCGAAAAACCAGAGAGCTACCTGTGAAATCCCGCTCGCCGTCTCGGCGGCGGGGAAAAATGGGGCCGCAACGGCCGGCAAAGTCAGCAAAATGACGCCGATGAGAAATTTCAGGACGATTACTATCCAGTGGCGGTGCAAAACCATTAAAACTTTTTCGTTTTGGGAAAGATGAATCATGTCAGCGGCAAGCTAAAAAATAATGCGAGGGACACCGTATTCAAAAAAACTATTATTCCCAAAAAAACCCAGATGACCAAGCGGGAAGAATCCTGCGGCATGGCATATTCCCGGACATGCCACAAAATTGAAAGCACAAAAAACCAATAAACGGCGAGAAACAAAGCATACAAAACCAGCGCCACAATAAAACTCATAGTTTGATATTAACATTTCGCGGTCCTTAAAATCAGACTTGACAAAATATACTAAATGAGTATCATGTAAAATAGAAGGAGGCCTTTATGATTAAGAGACTCGGATTGCCGTGTTTTTTGCTTTTGATGGATTTGCTATATTTTTTTACAAAATATCCAGATTGGATGCAAGGATATGCTGGCCACATTAATATCGGCAGTGGCAATTTGGGCTTGTTAACAAAAGAGATCGTTGACTTCAGGGTACTGCTGTTTGTTTTTGTAATAATGCTGCCCTCCGTATTTCTCTCCTGGATTTTTGTAGAGATTTCCTGTTATTTTCAAAAAGACCAGCTCGAATGACCTTCTAGCCACTTAGACGTCGGACGTCTAAGTGGCACTTTTTTATTTATATGTAGTATCGCTGCGGCGTTCGATGGAGAGAATAGAAATTTTATCGCCGTCTTTTCTGAAGATTACGCGAACGCGTCCTTTGCGGACACGGAATTTATTTTCTCCACCCTTGAGTTTTTTGACGTCTAGCCCCGAAAAGTCATGCGCCAAAACTTTGGAGATAATATTTTTGAGCGCATCTCTCTCTTTTGGAAGAAGTTTGTTTAAAGATTTAGCGATGCGATCCATTATTTTTCTGGAGAGCTCGCAACACATCCCGCGCCGGGGTTCCTTTTTCGTTAAGTTCACGAAAGTCTGCTATGATTTCCCATACTCCATCGTCTCCCCACATATCTACCGGCGTTATTTTGAAAACCGGCTCCGATTTGCGGATAACGGTAAACTCCCTGCCCCGCTTGACCTTGTTTATGTATTCTTCCATGTTTTCCCTTAGGTCTTTTAAGCCTATGATGGGCGCGTTTGCCATATGTTTCAAGTTTATCTTAGGATAAACTTGATGTCAACTAGATTAGCTTTTGCTGGTTCTGCGGCGCGATAAGTCCCAAATGCTCATATGCCCTTGCGGTGGCGCAGCGCCCGCGCGGGGTGCGCTCCAAAAAGCCCAACTGCATCAGATATGGCTCGTAGATTTCTTCTATCGTATCCTCTTCTTCCATAATGGAAGCGGAAACGGTGCCGAGGCCTACCGGTCCGCCGGCAAATTTTTTAATAATGGTATCCAAAATTTTTCTGTCCACCGCTTCCAAGCCGAGCTCGTCAATTTCCAAAAGTTTTAGCGCCTCTTCCGCCAGAGCCGATGTCACCATGCCGTCGCTTTTCACCTCCGCGAAGTCCCGCGCTCGTTTTAAAAGGCGGTTGGCAATCCTGGGGGTAAATCGCGAGCGCGAGGCGATAAGAGGTATCGCTTCCGGTTCAATTCGGACGCCTAAAATCCCCGCGCTCCGCTTGATTATCTTTTCTATGTCGGGCTGGTCGTAAAAGTCCAGCCGAAAAGAGCCGCCAGAAAAACGGGAGCGGAGAGGCGAGGAAAGTAAAGCGATTCTGGTAGTCGCGGCTATTAAAGTAAATGAAGGCAGTTCCAATTGTATTGTCCGCGCCGAGGGGCCCTTTCCTATTATTATGTCCAGGGACCTATTTTCCATCGCCGGATACAAAATTTCTTCTATTAATTTGTTTAAACGGTGCGCTTCGTCTATAAATAGGATGTCTCCCGGCGAAAGATTGGTTAGAATTGAAGCCAGGTCTCCGACCTTCTCCACGGCCGGCCCCGAGGTGATTTTAATCTGGCTCGCCGTTTCCTTGGCTATGAGATGGGCGAGTGTCGTTTTGCCAAGCCCTGCCGGGCCGTAAAAAAGAAGGTGCTCCAACGGCTCGCCGCGCTTTTTTGCGGCCTCAATTAAAATTTTCAGGTTTTTTTTGATATTTTCCTGCCCCACGTATTCTCCAAACGATTTCGGCCGCAAGGCCATGTCCAAAGACAGGTCTTCGTTCTTCTTTTTTGGGGACAATTCGGTGTTTTGGTCTGCACTTGACATATGCTATTTTATTTGCTATAATTGGACAAACTTATAAAAAGTTGTGTTTCCGGAAAGTAGTCTCTAGGCGATTTTCCCTCGCTACGCGAGGGAAAGCGGATTTATCTCTTAGCTCTAGGATGGCTCGGCGCCTTGTTTTAGGCAAGAGACGCGGCGCCACTCCTCGGAGAAAATCTAAGCTCTATCTACCCATGGAAGAGCAATTGCCTAGAGACTACTCTTCAGAAACAACCCTGTTTAATTCTTCAAAGGACGTAATCCCGTCCAGAACTTTCAGCGCGCCGTCTTGATACATTGTCGCCATGCCTTGTTTTTTCGCCGCTTCTTCAATGTCCGCCTTCGGCGGGTTTTTGATTATCAGCCGTTCCATTTCGTTATCAATAAGAAATGCTTCAAAGATGCCGATTCTTCCCCTGAACCCGGTGCCGTTGCAGGCCGCGCAGCCGGTGGCTTTCCATATTTTGAAATTCGCCGGCACTTCGCGCTTGTAAGCCGGCGGGAGCTCGGAGATGGTTTTTGAAATCGCCTTTTTTTCCTTGCCCGACGGAGAAACCCGCGCTTTGCATTCTTTGCATAATATTCTCACGAGGCGCTGGGCTATGACCAAATTCAGCGCCGGCGAGATTATGTTCGTTTTAACCCCCAAATCTATAAGCCGGGGGATTGTCCCGGCGGCGTCGTTAGTATGGAGGGTGGAGAAAACCAGATGCCCCGTGAGCGCCGCGTGCATGGCGATTTCCGCGGTTTCCAGGTCACGGATTTCCCCGACCAGTATGATGTCCGGGTCCTGCCGCAAAATTGAGCGGAGGCCGTTGCCGAAGTCGTATCCTTTGGGCGGCTCTACTTGCGTCTGGGTGATGTTAGGCAGATGGTATTCAATCGGGTCTTCTATCGTTATCACTTTTACTTCCGGCGAAGCGATGGTTTTTAAAAAAGAGTAAAGAGTCGTGGTTTTGCCGGAGCCGGTGGGGCCGGTCGTAAGAATCATTCCGTTGGGGCGGACAAGCTCCTCCTTCATCATTTTATAAACCGGCGGCTGCATGCCGAGTCCATCAAAAGTTATGGAAATGGTTTTGGGCAGGAGAAGCCGCATGACTACGGATTCTCCGTAAGGGCCCGGCAGCACGGAGGTTCTGACTTCTATGTCTTCTTTTTGGGTTTTTATGGTGAACCTGCCGTCCTGCGGCTTGTCGTGGATATTGAGCTTGAGCTCCGATATAAGTTTTATCCGGGAGAGCAGCAGCAGAAAAAGCGGGAGCGGTATCTCGGCTGCGTCCTGCAAAACCCCGTCCGTCCGCAATCTTATTTTGGCGCTTTGCTCCGACGGTTCCATATGCACGTCCGACGCTTCAACTCCCAGCGCTCCCGCCAGAATCAGCTCAAGCGCGTCGGAGGCCTTTTTCGCTTCTTTTTCGCGCGCCATGGCAGAGACGGCCTCTTTGAATTTTTCAAAAGACCCGGCGGCTTCGGCGAAAGCCGCAAGCTTGTCGGAGGAGACGTCTATAATCCCGGCTTTGATTTCCTCAAAACGCGGAATCTCTTTGTATTTGGACAAAGCTTTTTCCAGGCCGGAGGGGGAAACTAGAAAAAGCTGCGGTTCGTATTTTTTCGCTTTAAGATTTTCCAAAACTTCTTTAACCGCCGGCCGCTCCGGGTTCGTCAGTGCAACCTGCAGTTTTTTCCCGACGCTTTGTATCGCGGCCATGGAATTCGCCCGCGCGGTCTCTTCAGGAATTATCTTGAGCGAATCCAAATCAATTGTGATGCGCGAGAGGTCAAGATAAGTAAGTCCGTGTTTTTGCGCCAAAATCCGCGCCAAATCTTCCTCTTCTTTTTTTCGGAGCTCGGAAATGGTGTCATCTTTGGGCATTCTTCAATTTTACCCCCACACCAATAAGATATCAAAGAACTTTCTTTATGTGGCCGCGTATTTTAATTTCGGCTTCGGAGAAAGCCGAAAAGCCGTTCGCAAAAAAATACGATGACGCCGCAGAAACTCCAAAAAGCCCCGCCAGCGGCGCGAGTTTTGCATGGTCGGCCGACGAAATAACTGCCGATATTTTTTTCGGCTCCGAAGAGGTTTCCCACAAGAGCGCCCAAAAACCGGCGCCGGCCATCTCCGCCCGGAATTCTTCAAATATTTCCAAAATGGCGTCCTGACCGGCGCCGGTTTTCTGAAAATCCGCTTTCGGCAGAAAAGACCACGCTGTTCCGATATTTTCTTCGTACTCGCTTCTGGCAAGCGCCCGGCCCAGAAGTTTCCAAAATGCCGATTTTTTCTCCAGCCGCGCTTTTTTCGCTTTTTCCTCGTCAAGCCCGAGCTCCAGCAGTTTTTGCAAGAGCAGATACCCGTTTTGTGAAGGGGCCACAAGCGCCTTTTCTTCGGAGGAGAGCAGCATCCATAAATCTTCTTTGGCTTCTTCCAGAAACTTTTTATCAAATATTTCCAGAAGCTCCGCGAGCTTTGCGGCAAGATGTTTTTCTTTGGCCGTCAGTTTTACCACGTCGCGGTGCGCCGTTTTCTCAAGGAGTCCGGGAATTTCATCCTCCGGCGGGTCTATGAGCACCAGAAGATCCGCCGGCGCAACTTCTTTGCTTACCGAAACATGGCTTATGTCGGGAGATTTTTCCGCGCTTTTGAGGATAATTTTAAGTTCGTCTCCGTCTCTTTCGTATTTAAGCTCCGAGATGGGAAGTTTTTTGGTGTCCAGCCGTATCAGCACGTTTTCTTCGGGGGCGGTTTCGTTTAGCGCAGATTTTTTGCCGAGCAGCAAAAAAAACTTGTGGAGTATTGAGCCAGCGAGCAACTTTTTATTGTCCGGCAAATTAAGTTCTTTGTTTGCGGGAGCCACGCTTACTGCGATTGAGTCGGCTTTCTGGACAATCTCTTTAAATTTTTCCGCGGCTTCGGACATAATGATTAATTCCTAGCACGGAGAGCAATTTTTAAGCAACCCGCCCGCCGGCGAGCAAGGTGGATAACTGGCTTGACTTTTACGCTGGAAAGAGTATAATTAGGAGCAGGGAGGATAGGACTATGAAAAAATCGCTGTTTCTGACTTTGGTTTTTCTGCTCTCGTTGCTTTGGCTTTTGGCTTTCGGGGCGCCAATGCCTGCGGAGGCGCAGGGGGTCGGGTTGCGGTGTGATACGCCGCACTGCCGGTATGCCCCTTACGACTTGCGGGGACGTTGGGCTGGTGACCGTTATTACGACGGGCGCCATGATTATTCTCCATATTCGCCTTACGCCGACAGCGTTTATGCCAGAGGCGGGACGACCATTGTGAATCCCGCGCCCGGGACGACGCTGAAAGTGGTAAAAAGGGGCGGAGGGCTGATTTGTTTGTTCGGCATCTTGAGTATTTTAGGGTGCGGGGAGGAAACGGTGGATTTTTCCACCGCGCCAAAAAACCCGGCCCCAGCACCGGCAGAATCGCCACCGCCAGCTTCGGACGCAGAATAAGCCAGCAGAAACGGCTCTTAGGGGCATCCAGACGGATGCCCCTAAATTTTTGCTATAATACAGTCATGAAATCTCTAGAAGTTTTAACTAGAAACGGCAAAGCAACGAAAAACATCGGATTTTTGCTCGCTGGCGAAATTTTAAAAGAAAAAAAAGCGAAACACGCTTTAGTAATAAGTTTGGAGGGCGAGCTTGGCTCCGGCAAAACAACTTTCACGCAGGGATTCGCAAGAGGATTGGGAATTAAAGAACGGATCCAAAGCCCAACGTTTGTTATATTAAAGATTTATAAAATAAACAAAAAATCTAATTTTAAGAATTTCATTCATGTGGACGCCTATCGTTTAAAATCAAAAGATTTCAAAACTTTCGGCTGGAAAAGTTTTATGAAAACCCAAAATAATATAACTTTGGTGGAATGGGGGAATAAAATAAAAAATATTTTGCCGAAAGGTTCGTTGAGGATAATATTTAAGCATATTGGACATCATCAACGCCGGCTGATAAAAATATTTTCATGAAAACCCTTGTTTTATTAGATACTCACGCCTTGATTCACCGCGCGTATCACGCGTTGCCGAAATTCACGTCAAAAAATACCGGCGAGCCGACCGGGGCGCTATATGGATTGTCCGCGATGCTGCTCAAAATTATCCGCGAACTGAAACCCGATTATATTGTCGCGGCTTTTGACAGGCCGGAGCCGACCTTTCGGCACGACACTTACGACGGCTACAAAGCCAAGCGGCCGGAGGCGGAAGAAGATTTGGTGAAGCAGCTTATTCGCGCCAGAGACATTGTTGAAGCTTTCGGCATCCCGATTTTAGACGCCCCGGGGTTTGAAGCGGACGATGTTTTGGGGACGATTGTCGAGGCGCTTCGCCGAAATCCGCCAACTGGCGGATTGAAAACAATTATCGTCTCCGGCGATATGGACGTTTTGCAGCTAGTGGATGGGGACAGAGTTGTTGTCTTTACTTTGCGAAAAGGGATTGAAGATACGGTGATTTATGACGAAAAGAAAGTTGAAGAAAGATACGGCTTCGGCCCGGGGATGCTGCCTGATTTTAAGGGATTAAGGGGTGACCCGTCGGATAACATCGTGGGCGTTAAAGGAATTGGCGAAAAAATCGCTACGGAGATTATTAAAAATTTCGGCACGCTGGAAAATTTGTATCAAAAATTAGAAGAGGGCAGCCCCGCCAACGCGGCCGGCGTGGCCGTTGGTGGTTTAAAAGAAAAAACAGTCCAGTTGCTGAAGGAGCATAAAAAAGACGCGTTTTTTTCAAAGACACTGGCCACAATCCGCCGAGATGCGCCGGTTAATTTCCGATTTCCAATTTCCAATTTTCAAGTAAATAAATCAAAATTAAAAGCCCTTTTTGAGGAGCTAGGATTTGCGAGTCTTGTGGCTAGGATAAACGCTGAATGATATAATTGGGGGCGTAAGTAAAGCAAATGCAGCAGAGCTTAAACGAATTTTTTTTAGGGCGGAGATCCCAGCTTTGGGTGTTGGGCGGCATCGCGATTTCCGCGCTGATTGCGGCGAACGCGGCATGGCTTTTTCCGACGTTGCGCGAGTTGGATAACGGCGCGTACGCCCTGCACCGCGCGATAGCGATTGACGTAAAAAACCAAATCGGCGCTTTTCTGGAGCGCCACGAAAATGCTTTAAAAAACGCCGTGGACATTATCGACCACGGCAGCGCTTCAAAGCCGGAACTTATCTCGCGCCTGATGAAGGAAAATCAGCCGTTTGCATCCGTAAGCATTCTGGGGCTGGATGGCAGGGAAAAGACGAAAAGCCACCGGTTTCTTCTCGTCACGCCCTCTGATTTTAGAGACCGTTCGGTTGATGAGCTTTTTTTGGCGGTTTCGCGAGGGGATATTTACCGCAGTCCGGTTTTGATATCCGGAGCGTCGGAGCCGTTGATTACAATAGCGGTCCCGCTGGATAGAAAATCGGGGTATTCTGCGCTGGTTGCCGAAGTCAATCTGCAATTTCTACTGGACGTCGTGCGCAGGGTAAGCGCCGGTTCTTCGCTGGGAGGAGAGGCCGCTTACGTGGTGGACCGTGACGGATATATCATAGCGCACCCAAACTCGTCTTTAGTTTTTGGCAGGACCAATGTCCTGCAGAGGAAGCTGGTTTTAAGCGCTCTGGCAGGGCGCGAGGCGGATACGCGCTCCGGAGATTTGATTTATTTAAACGAGCAAAATGAAAAAGTTTTCGCTGTAGCATTGCCGTTTGAACTGACCGGCTGGGCAATAGTGGCTGAAAATTCCAGGTCGCAGGCCCTTGCCTCTTCCCGGCGCATACTTTCAGCGGCAATTGTTTCTTTCGGGCTGGAGATTTTACTGCTTTTGCTTTTGGTGTGGAATTATTTCAATTTAATAAAAGCGGCGACTCTTTTCTACGCCGAGCGCAACCAGCGCGAGGCGATTTTAAACAGTCTTTCCGACGGCGTCATAGAGTACAACGACAAATCACAAGTTGTTTTAATGAATCCGAAAGCCGAGGAGCTTCTTGGAATTAAATTCGCGGACGTCAGCGGCGCGTCCGTAACTCCGGAATTTGCCAAAACCAACGAGAAGTTTAAAGGGCTGGTGGAGCTGATGTATCCGGCTTTGGCGCCTTACGCTTCCAGCGTTAAGTCCACCCCCGGCTCCCCGTCCGCTAAAACTATGGAGGTTCACACTTCCGCTCCGGAATTGAAGTTGCTGGTGACGATGACCCACGTAGTTGACCGGGCGGGAAACGTCCGCGGATTTCTCAAGATTTTGCATGACGTTTCGCGCGAAAGACTTTTGGGCCGGATCAAGTCCGAATTTGTCTCCGTTGCCGCGCATCAGCTGCGCACGCCCTTGTCGGCTATCAAATGGACGTTGCGCTTGCTGTTGGAGGGAGACGCTGGCGCGCTTTCCAAAGAACAGTCGGATTTTCTCTCTAAGGGTTATGAAACCAACGAGAGAATGATTAAACTGGTCAACGACCTCCTGAACGCCGCCCGCATAGAAGAAGGAAAATTCGGATACGACTTTCAGGAAATCAATTTGGACAAATTCCTTGAGGGCGCGGTCCAAAACTACGCAGATTTGGCAAAAAGGAAATCTGTAAATCTGAAATTTGAGAAAATAGACGGAGCTCTGCCGCAGATTTACGCCGATTCGGAAAAATTGTCTTTGGCGATTAATAATCTGTTGGACAACGCCATTAAATATACCGTGGCCGGAGGCGAGGTTTTGGTGAGGATTGAGAAAGCGAACAACTACGCGGTGATAAGCATCTCCGACACGGGAGTGGGCATACCTATTTCGGAGCAAAAAAGGGTTTTTTCAAAATTTTTCCGCGCCTCCAACGTGATTAAAATGGAAACCGAGGGCACCGGGCTGGGCCTTTTTATCGTGCACAATATTATCAAGCGTCATGGCGGCGACACGACTTTTAACTCCAAAGAGGGCGGCGGCACGGTTTTTACTTTCACTCTTCCTCTCAAAAAAGAACTGGTGCCCGCGGAGGAAAACCCGCCATTGGAGGAGTTTTTGGAAACGATTTAAGTATGGTATAATCCGCTTATGGCTAACTATAAAGTTTTGATTATAGAAGATGAACCAGTTCATTTGAACGTAATGAAAGCCAAGCTGGAATACGAGGGTTACCGAGTTTTAGTCGCGACCGACGGCGAAACGGGCTATCGCATGATTAAAGAAGAAAAACCGGATTTGGCGCTTTTGGACATAATTTTGCCGAAGATGGACGGCTTTCAGGTTTTGGAGCGTTTAAAAAACGACAAAATAACCACCCCGATTATAATTGTGTCCAATTCGGGACAGCCGGTTGAGGTAGATAAGGCGCTGAAACTCGGCGCGAGAGATTATTTGGTTAAGGCAGAGTTCAATCCGGCTGACGTTTTGGGTAAGGTGGAAAAAGTGTTGGGCGCGCCCGGAGAGCAGAGGAAAAATGATTATCAAAAGCAGGCCGAGCCAAAAGTGCCGGCGCCGCGGAAAATGAACGGGGGAGCGCAATCCGGAAAAGTAAAAATTTTGGCGGTTGAGGACGATAAGTTTTTGAGAGACCTAATCATTCAAAAGCTCCAAAAAGAAGGATTCGCCACATTTGAGGCGGTTGACGGCGAAGAAGGGCTGAAAATGGCCAAAGAGCGTCATCCGGACCTTATTTTGCTTGACCTGATTTTACCTGGCGTGGATGGTTTTGAAGTGTTGCGCCGCATGAAAAGCGACAAAGACACATCTTCAATACCTATAATCGTGCTTTCAAATCTTGGGCAAAAAGAAGATATGGATCGGGCCGTTTCGGGCGGGGCGGAGGATTTCATGGTCAAGGCCCATTTTACTCCGGGGGAAATAATTTCCAAAATAAAGGTCGTTTTGAAAAAAAAGTATTTTTAATATGTTTGCAAAAATCATTATTTTAGTAATCGTAGTCGCCGCAGTGTTCGCCGGGTGGTACTGGTGGGATTTGAATAATATAGAAACCGTCAAAATCAGTTTTGCAGACGCCGAAAACTTAAAATTTTTGCTAGCCGTGTTGCAGGACAAAGGGATTGCCGCCAAACACGGGTTGAAGTTGGGCGTGCTTTTTTCGCCTCCATCCGAAGCCGAGCGCCGCCTGATTGAAAAAATAGACGGGGTTGAGGTCGGCACTATAAATCCGCTGTCAATTGCGATTACCAATCAGGCTAAAAACGTAAAGCTGCGCGCGTTTGTGTCTACCTATCAGACCAATCAGGCCTTGGTGGTGAAAGCCGCGTCCCCATACTATAAGTTTGAGGACCTTAAGGGAGCAAGAATTGCCATGCATCCTAAAGGAAGTGCGTCTTACACCATGCACGCCGTGGGGATGAAAACGTTGGGATTGGATTTAGAGCGCGACTTTAGACTAGTTTTTGGTTCGTTTCCCCAAAATGAACAGCGCCTTTCCGGCGGAGAAGTAGAAGCAGCGTTTTTAAACGCCGTTGCCACTGCCCGTTTTTTGGCAACCGGCAATTATAGGGAAGTAGTCAATTTGAGCAGGGAATGGGGCGGTATTACCGGCTCTGCCGTCATACCGTTTGTGGATTTGGCGGCTCATGCAGACTGGATTTCGCAAAATCCGAATAAAGTTAAGCGTTTAAGGGAAGCTGTTTTGGAAGCAGCAATCTTCATTCGGAAAAATCCGCAGTTGATAGAAGAATATAAAGGTATTTTGGGTCTTGAGCGGCCAGAAGAAATCAATTTGATGAAAGAGCGTCTGCCGGCAATTTATCCTCTTGCTTGGTTGCCGGAGGAACACAACGCTCTTGTAAAAAGAGCTTTTGAACTGAATCTCATTCCGGAGCCGCCCAAAGAAAATATTTTTATTGAATAGTAATGATTTATTTTCTTTTCGGGCCAAATTCTTACCAAGCGCTCCGCAAAATCAACGAACTGAAATCCGTGTTTTACAAAAAACCAGCCAATTTTTTGGTTGAAGAATTTGACGGAGATGCAGAATTATCGTCTGAAGAATTCCGCGCCGCTTTGGGGCAGAGCAGCTTGTTCTCAAAAACCAGATTGGTTATTTTTAAGAACGTTTTAGAATCCAACGAAAGGATTTTTAAAATTTTAAAAGAAAACGGGGATTTTTTGCAGAAGTCACGCGACATTTTTGTTTTTTGGGAGAGAGAAACGGAAAAATCTGCGCTAGCATTTTTTAAAAAATATGCGGAGCGCGTTCAAGAAGTCAAAAAGCTTGGCGCGAAGGAGCTGGACTTGTGGCTCTCAAAAAAAGCGCAGGGTTTTGGTTTGAAAATCAGCAAAGAAGAACGCGAGGCGATTATTGAGGAGGCTGGCGGAGGCGCAGAGTGGGCGTTGGAGAATGAACTGGAGAAGAAAATGCTCGCGCCGCCGCCCTCCTCAACATCCGATGCTGAAAGTCAAAAACATCGGATGTTTTCCCGGGCGGCGACGACCGCAAGCCCATTCCTTTTTGTTGAAAAACTTGTATCGGCGCCGCTTGCGCGCGCGCTTTTGGCGCTTAAAGAGGCCGAGGTTTCCGGCCAAGATTTACAACGACTTATTTATCCGCTCCTCTGGAAATTTAAGCAAAAGAGAATGGCGGATGCGTATTTTAAGGGCATTCAAGCCGAATCCGCCATGCGCCGGGACCCCAAAGATGCTTACGAGATTTTGGAGAGATTTATTTTGGCAGTAAAAGCTTAGCCAGCCTCGACTAGCGGGCTAGGCGGGCCAGGCGAGATTTCATCCGGGCGGCCTTGTTTTTTTTGATGAGGCCTTTCTTGGCGGATTTATCTATGGCTTTGTAGGCGGCGGAGAGGGAAGCGGGCGATTTATCAAGAACAGCTTTTTTCACGGCGTCTTTTAATTTTTCTTTCCAAATCCGGTTTCTGGTTCTCCGGCTTTCTGATTGCCTCAATGCTTTTTTGGCTGATGAAGTTATTGGCATATTTTTTTATTCTATCATCACCACTCAAAATTTTAAACTTGACAAGAAATTATATAGGGTATATAATAACACTTGGAAGTTAAAAAACTGCGTCAGCCATCGCCTCGCAATCGGGCGGAGAAATGGTCAAGCGCAAAACAAAAAAGAAAGGATGGTTAGCTCTATGGGAAAAGCCGTGACTATCGGTCAGTCCCACCACAAGTCGAAGATAATCCGAGCCGTTCCTTTCGACCCCGCCAAATTCATCGATAAGGGATATACAATCTGGCGTGGGCCATCTGACGGCTATGGCCTCGAGGGGGAAGAAGAACAAGACGCGCGTTCGCTCGTACTCAAGGAGGTGGAGCTCTCGAAGCTCCTTTTTGAGACCTGCCTCCAGAAAGGCGAAAGTCTGATAAAGGGCAAGGAGAAACTTAAACGCCTCAAATCCGCCGGGCGCATCCGGCTTGATGCCCGCTTCGGCGCCGCCCTTTATAAAGAGCCCGGCTACCGAACGCTGGAATGGTTGAGGGCCAATAGGGGGATTGCCTGGGTTGATTTTCCGGGCACAACCATTCGCGTCCCGTTCGGCCACCAGTACGTCCTTGACCTCTATTTCGGGGGCAGCGGGTGGTACTGGTACGTGCGCTGGCTTGAGAACGACTGGAACTCAAACGAGCCGTCTGCGGTCCTCGCAAGTGAGCCCTTGGGTTCTTGAGTCCTTGGTTCTTGTTCAGACCCACGATTAATCGTGGGTCTGGTTTTTACAGAAGAGTTTTCAATAAATCCCTATATTGTGCCGCTTTTTCAAAATCCAGCAATTTCGCGGCCTCCAGCATTTCTTCTTCAAGTTCCTGCTTTAGTTTTTCTCCTGACATTTGTTTGGACATTTTGGTAAGGTCAAATTTTATTTTCTTCCTCTCCTCGCCGAAGATATTTTCGCCAATTTCCCGTTTAATAGGTTGAGGCGTAATGCCGTTCTTTTTATTATATTCATCCTGAATTTTTCTCCTGCGTTCGGTTTCTTCAACTGCTTTTTTCATTGAACCGGTAGTCGTGTCTGCGTACATTATTACTGTTCCTTGGGTGTGCCTCGCGGCGCGGCCGATTGTCTGGATTAAAGTTTGCGTGTTTCGCAAAAATCCTTCCTTATCCGCGTCTAAAATAATGACCAACGAAACCTCTGGCAAGTCTATTCCTTCACGGAGCAAATTTATTCCGACAATCACGTCAAATGAGCCGCTTCTTAGGTCGGTTAAAATTTTATGCCTTTCTATTGTTTTTATATCCGAGTGGATGTATTCGGCTTTTATTTTGTTTTCTTTTAAGAAATCGGCAAGATCTTCGGCCATGCGCTTTGTAAGCGTGGTTACAAGCGCGCGCTGTTTTTGTTTGACCCGTTTTTGAATTTCATTGATGACGTCCCGCGTCTGATTAGCCGTCGGCCGGATTTCAAGGCGCGGGTCCAAAAGCCCGGTCGGGCGGATGATTTGCTCAACAATGTATTCGCGCGAGAGTTTTAATTCATACTCCGCCGGAGTCGCCGACACATAAACCGCCTGCCCGATTTTTTTATTGAACTCTTCAAATTTCAGCGGCCGGTTGTCTATCGCCGATGGCAAGCGGAAGCCGTAATCAACCAAAACCTGTTTTCTCGCCCGGTCGCCGCTATACATCCCGCGGATTTGCGGTATGGTCATGTGCGATTCGTCAATGAATGTTACGAAGTCGTCCGGCAGGTAGTCCAAAAGCGTAAAGGGCGGCTCGCCCGCTTTTCTGAAAGAGAGCTGGCGCGAATAATTTTCTATTCCGTGCGTGTAGCCGGTTTCCCGGAGCATTTTTAAATCAAAATTCGTGCGCTTGGCGATTCTTTGCGCCTCCAATAATTTTCCTTCTTTTTTGAGCTCCGCGGTTCTGGTTTTCAGTTCAAGTTCTATGTTAGAAAGCGCCAGCTCCAATTTTTCCTGCGGAGTCATAAAGTGTTTGGCTGGAAAAATTTTTCCGCTCCCGCTTATTTTTTCTATTTTATTTCCATTCCATTCAATTTTAATCGCCGTGTCTCCCGATGGCGCCGCGATATCCACCGCTTCTCCGCGAACTTTAAAAACTCCAGCTCTTTGGTCATAATCATTTCTTTCGTATTGCATTTCAACTAATTTTTTCAAAAAGGCGCGCTGTGAAATCTGCATACCCTCTTTTACCTCAAGCGCCGCTTTTTCATATTCAACCGGATCGCCGATGCCGTAGATGCACGAAACCGACGCGACGATTACAAAATCCCTGCGCGTAAGCGCTGTAGCGGTGGTCGCGTGGCGCATGGCGTCTATAAAATCGTTGATGCGGGCATCTTTTTCTATATAAGTATCTGTTTGCGGCATGTAAGCTTCCGGCTGGTAGTAATCGTAGTAGGAAACAAAATAATGCACGGCATTTTCCGGGAAAAAAGTTTTGAATTCCTGATAAAGCTGGGCGGCTAAGGTTTTGTTGTGTGAAATTACCAAGGCCGGGCGGCTTAAATTCGCGATTACATTCGCCATCGTAAAAGTTTTTCCCGAGCCGGTGACGCCCAGCAAAGTTTGGTGTCGGTTGTTAGATTTTAGAAGTTGGGTCAATTCACCAGTCGCCCTTGGCTGATCTCCGGCCGGTTTATAGGACCCGTGAAGTTTAAATGAAGGCATTTTGTAGTATAGTAATAGTAATGATTGGGCACCTGGAAGGCAAGATTATATTCAAAGGGGAGCGGCATGTTATTTTGGATGTCGGCGGGGCGGGATATAAAATTTTTGTCGCCGCGTCTTCTTATAAAAATTTATCTGCTGGAGAAAAGGCAGCGCTTTGGACGCATCTGCACGTAAAAGAAGGCGCGCTGGAGCTTTACGGATTTTCGCACCAGAGCGAGTTGGAATTTTTTGAATCTCTGATTTCAATTTCGGGCATCGGCCCCAAGTCGGCTTTGGGGGTTTTGTCTTTGGCGCCGGTTGATTCACTAAAGCGCGCGATATCCTCCGGCGACACTTCTTATCTGACGAAAGTTTCCGGGATCGGGCGGAAAACCGCGGAAAAAATAGTTTTGGAGCTCAAAGACAAATTTGGATTCGGGAAAGTCGGCTACGTTGGGGACGAGTTTAAAGAAGACACCGACATTTTAGATGCGCTTTTGGCCTTGGGCTATTCCCAAAGAGAGTCGCGCGAGATTTTGCAAAAAGTTCCTGCTTCGGTCAAAGGGCGCGAGAAAAGATTGAAAGAAGCGCTGAAAATGCTAGGAAAATAGAATGGAGGCGCCTTTGAATTTTATCAAGCGGCTGATTCCCAAACCAATTTTTGGGGCATTGCAGCCGCATTATCACAAGTGTTTAGCTTGGTTGGCGGCTCTGCTGTATAATTTCCCGTCGCGAAAATTAAAAGTCGTCGGAGTTACTGGGACCAACGGCAAATCCACGGTGGTGCACCTAATCACGGCGATTTTGGAAGAAGCCGGAGAAAAAACCGCGTCGGTTTCTTCGTTGAGATTCCGCGTAAACGGGCAGGAGCGGAAAAATACGCTTAAGATGACAATGCCCGGCAGATTCAAACTGCAAAAATTTTTGAGGGACGCTGTCGGCGCCGGCTGCGAATACGCCGTGATTGAAGTGACATCGGAAGGAATAAAGCAATTCCGGCACACAGGCATTGGTTTTTACATGGCGGTCCTGACCAATGTCACTCCGGAGCACATAGAGTCGCACGGAAGTTTTGATAATTACCGCGCCGCCAAAGCCGAGCTTTTCAAAAAAGCAAAAATACATATTTTAAACGGCGAGGACCCTTCAATTGATTATTTTCTGAAAATCCCCGCGCGCGACCGGATAGTTTACACGAAGAAAGACTTGCCGCCCGGGATTCGCCTTAAGCTTTTGGGAGATTTTAATCTGGAAAACGCCGTCGCGGCGTATCATGCTGCAAAACTTTTAGGCGTTGATTTTACGGCGATAAAAAGCGCGCTGGAAAAAGTAGAAGGCGTGCCGGGGCGGCTGGAATTTGTCCAACGAGAACCTTTTGCGGTTGTGGTTGATTACGCCCATACGCCGGACGCGCTGGAAAAAATTTACGAAACTTTGGGCGGAAATTCGGTTTGCGTTTTGGGTTCGGCCGGAGGCGGACGCGACAAATGGAAGCGGCCGGAGATGGGGAAAATCGCTGGCAGATTTTGCAAAAAAATCATTTTGACTAACGAGGATCCTTACGACGAGAATCCGGAAGAGATTTTGAATGACGTTGAGCGGGGCATCGCGCAAAAAAACAAGCTCCAGAAAATTTTAGATAGAAGAGAAGCCATTCGCGAGGCAATAAAATCCGCAGAGCCGGGCGACACAGTCATCATCACCGGCAAAGGCGCCGAGCCCTGGCTCATGGGCCCAAATGGGACAAAAATCCCGTGGGACGACAGGGAAGTTGCCAGGGAAGAGTTGCATAAAATATAGGACTATGCTAGAAAAAATAGAGAAGGAGAATTCTTTATGGAAAAATTTTGGGTTGAAAGACGTGAGAATGGCGTTGACAACAAAAAGGCACTTCTGATTTTCCCGCATTGGGGCGCGCCCATTCGGCCGTATCAATGGTTTGCGAGATATTTTGTGGACTATCGCACGATTATTTATCATTGTCCCAGTTCGCTTTTAAGCTCGGACATCGGAGCCACGTTTTGCAATTTTGACTTTTTAGAGTCGGCGGCTTTGTGTGATATTAAGCGTTTAAAGAGCAAAGGCATTTACGATTTTAGTTTTTACGGGGCTAGCTTGGGAAGCGTTATAGCTTTACGCACTGCCAATATCTTGGCCTTAGCGTACGGCAAGGTCGGCGGAGTTGTCATAAATCTAAGTTGCGCTGATTTTCCGTTTGCGGTTTGGAACGGTAGCGCGACCAGGCCAATCAGAAAAGATTGGGAGAACAGAGATATTAGTTATGCAGAGGTGAACAAAGCGTGGTCTTATCTTTCACCCATTAACAATTTACAGCGCCTTAAGGAAACAAAAATATTATTTTTCGCTTCCAAAAAGGACGCGGTTATGGGTTCTCCAAATGTTATGAGCCTGGCCGATACATTTGCCAATAATTTTCCTAAAGCCGAAGTTCATACTAACGCTTTTTTAGGGCATTATTTGGGCGGCGCAAAGAATTTTCTGCGCCTGCGCACTATGAGAAAATTTTTAGAGAGGCCCTGACCACCCGGCGGGGTTTTTTATTTTTAGTCTATTTTGTGATATTATAAATTATATGGACATAAACGAGTCAAAATATCTGCACATCAGGCCGCCGAAGGAAGCGCTTTGGGCGATGATAGTATTTTTGGCTGTGCTTATCGTGTTTTTCGGCGTGCGCACGTGGAATGAAATTACAGGAGCCAGCCGACCGTTTCCGGCTTCTACAATCAGCGTCTCCGGCGAAGGCAAGGTTTTTGTTAAGCCGGACGTGGCAGTTGTAAATATCGGCGTTATAAAACAGGGTACCGATTTGGTTTTAACCCAGCGTTCCGCGACAGACGTCATAAACAGAGTTTTAGAGATGCTAAAGCGCGAAGGGGTGGAAGATAAAGATGTCAAAACGACTTCTTACAGCATAAGCCCCAGGTATGATTATAAAGACGGCGCACAGATATTCCGTGGCTACGAAGTTCATCAAAATCTTGAGGTTAAAATCAGAGATTTGGGCGAAGTAGGCGGCATACTCTCGCGGTCGGCGGAATTCGGGGCAAACCAAGTGGGCTCCATTCAATTTACCGTGGACGATCCGAAAGCGGCCAAGGACGAAGCAAGAGCCGCGGCGATCAAAGACGCAAAGGAAAAAGCCGCGAGGTTGTCAAAAAGTTTGGATATCCGGCTGAAGAAATTGGTCTCATATTCCGAATCGGGCGGCGGCTTCCCGCCGCCGGTGCCGATTTACGGCAAAGCCGCGGAATTCGGTCTGGGTGGAGATTTCCCCGCTTTGCCTTCCGGTGAGAACGAAATCAATATTTTTGTGACCCTGACTTACGAGATCAGGTAGCAGATGGAAATTTCTCTTGTTTTGCATAATATCCGGAGCTTGCACAACGTCGGCTCAATTTTTCGCACCGCGGAAGGGTTGGGCGTTAAGAAAATATATTTGACCGGATACACGCCGGAGCCATACGATATTTTTGGGAAATTACGCAAGGATTTTCAAAAAACCGCGCTGGGCGCGGAAAAATATGTGAGATGGGAGAAGCAAAAAAATATTTTTAATTTAATAAAATGTTTGAAACTGGAAAAAATTCAGATTATCGCCTTGGAGCAGTCAAAAAAGTCGCTGAATCTTAATAAATTTTCACTTGGAAGCCGGACTTCCAAGTCGGGCATCGCGCTGATTTTGGGCAACGAGGTGCGCGGGATTTCAAAAAGCATTCTAAAAAAATCAGGTGCAATTATAGAAATCCCCATGCGCGGCAAAAAGGAATCGCTGAATGTTTCGGTGGTGGCCGGCATCGCGCTTTGGGAGCTTAGTAACTAATTTCCGCAATCAATTTCCCCAGCTGGTCAAAGAGCTGGATGAGGTCGCGGCGGCTTCCCCACATCTCGGCGTTTTTGCCGAGGTAAATGAGCCAGTGGCGCTGGTCAAAATCGGTGTCGTTTTTGTGGTCGGCGACGCATCCCACATAGCTTGCGTGCTGGATTACGAATTCTGCGCAGGTATTATCAATCCCCGTATCGGCGTTGATGTTGGGCACGGCGCAATTCGGCAGACTTTCTATGTATTGGATGCATTTATTATTTAGATTCCTTGGCTGCGGCAAGTCGGAAAGTGACGGGCAGGACGTGTAAACCGGCAGGGAATTGTTCTGGTTGAAATATCCAGAGCATTTATTCAGTTTGAAATTTTTTCCGAGCGGGCTTTCGCCGGTCACGATTGCAGCGCGCTCTCCGTAATTGAGATAAATATCCCCGCCGTATTCGTTTTTGCCAACGGTCCCGGAAACGCGGTCGCGATTTTGAAGTTTCATGCCGGAGATGCTGATTGCTTGCTTATTATCAAAATCAAAGTGTTCCAAGACAATGTATTCCTGCGCTGGCTGGGTGGAATAAACCTGCCCGAGGCCTAATCGCAGTGCGGGCGGCTTTGCCGTAGCGGGCGTTGGCGCTGGCGCTGGCGCTGGAGTCGTGGCAGGCGGGGTTTTTGCCGGAGTTGTTTGATTTACGTTTCCGGAAGGAGTTTGCGAGAACAGATTTATATTTTTTCTCTGGAAACCGAAAACAATGCCCACTATTATAAGCACAAATATCAGCCACATGACATCCTTGTTCATATTTGCTATATTACACTTATGGGTGAAAAACCAAAAGAGGGCGAGCTTTTTCCTGACTTGGAAAAAAATCCGCGCGGCTTGCGGGAGCTTAGGAACTTGCGCGCGGAACTGGAAGCCAAGAGCGAGATCAAAAAAAGAAAAGAGCGTCAGGGGAAAATAGATGAGATTTTAGGAAGAAACAAAAAAAATGCTTAGCATCTTCCCGCAATTTTTGGATTACGGTTTCTACGCCCCTACAATATTGCGCGTTGCCTTAGGGGCGATTTTTTTGGCGCACGGCTGGCAGAAATTGGTTTCAGACAAAGTCCAATTTGCCGGATGGTTTGAGTCAATGAAATTCCGTCCGGGGAAATTTTGGGCGTGGCTGGTGACATTGGCGGAATTTCTAGGCGGCATCTGTCTCATTGTTGGGTTTTTGACGCAATTGGCCGCTTTGGTTTTGGCTGTCCAATTTCTGGCCATACTTCTTTGGTTCAAGCGCGGCCAAAAATTTATCGGCGGCCTGTCTGCCGGCGAGGCAGGATGGGAATTTGATTTTTTGATTTTACTGGCTCTTTTGGCTTTGCTTGTCCTTGGCCCAGGCGCTTTGGCCATTGACCTACCTTTATAATATGGACTCGGACGACGTTGTTTTTGATATTGAAACCAAGCGTTCTTTCAATGAGGCCGGGATTTCCGCGAGAGATGGAGAAAATTTCGGAAAACTCGGAGTTTCGGTGGTGGGCGCGTACGTTTATGGGCTGGGTCAATACTTGACTTTTGAGGAACATGAAATTCCAGAGTTTGAGAAGCTGCTGCAAAGAGCCGGCCGCGTGGTCGGTTTTAATATCCGCCATTTTGATCTGGCGGTTTTACAGCCCTACATTTCCTGGAATTTGAAAAATTTGCCCGCGCTGGACTTGATGGACGACATAAAAAAATCGCTCGGCCACCGGCTTTATCTGGACAGCTTGGCGGACGCGACGCTGGGCGTCAGAAAGTCGGGGGATGGACTTCAGGCGCTGAAATGGTATAAAGAAGGGAAAATGGGCGAAATTAAAAAATACTGCCTGAAGGACGTGGAGATTACAAAAAACCTTTACGACTTCGGGAGGCAGAACGGCCACGTGCTTTTTTATTCAAGAAACGCCGGCGGCAAAGTGGCGATACCGGTGGCTTGGAATAAGCCGGAGAAGCTAGATGCAGAAAAAAATGTCCAACTCAAAATTTTTTAACATATTGGGAGCGGAGCTTGGTTTAGAAGAAGTCGTTCAGGCGATTTACGATTTCGTCAAATCAAAGCCGTCTCGGCGGTACAAAATCATCGTGGGGACCGATTCGGCGGCGCGGTCGGAGGTGCAATTTGTGACCGCCGTTACAATCTGGCGGGTAGGGAACGGCGGAATTCATTTTTGGACGCGTTCCGAAAAAACGCGTTGCAATACTCTCCGCGAACGGATTTATAGAGAAACAATCTGCTCCATAACTTTGGCGCAGGAGCTCCGCGGGCGCCTCAAAGAAAAATTGGGAGATGAATTTTTTTGGAACGACCAGATTCACATTGATGTGGGCGAAAACGGCCCCACGCGCGAATTCATAGACGGCGTCGTTGGCATGGTCAAGGGCTACGGCTTTGACGCCGTAATCAAGCCCAATTCTTTCGGGGCGTCAACTGTCGCTGATAGACACACTTAGACGTCGGACGTCTAAGTGAATGTCCTCGTAGCTCAACGGACAGAGCGTCGGCCTCCGGAGCCGAAAATCTGGGTTCAAATCCCAGCGAGGACGCAAAATTATGCCAGAACTGCCGGAGGAAGCGGATTTTGGGGAGAAAAATTTTGAGCGTTGAGCGGAGAGGAAAGGCGATTTTAATACATCTTTCCTGCGTGGAAGAATTGATGTTAAAAATCGGGCCATAGTATAACGGCAGTACGCACCCTTGGGGTGGGTGTGGCGGCGGTTCAATTCCGCCTGGCCCGAAAGCTAAGCTTTCATTTTCAAATGCTTCCCTGCTTTCATGCATCTTGTGCAAATTTTTATTCTGCCGCCCGCAGGCAAGCGCGCCCACTGGAGGTTGGGATATTTTCTGGAGCGTTTTGTCGGATTATAATGCCCGCGGAGCAGCCTCCGCGTTCCCATTATTACCGACCCTTTTTTGCAAATCGCGCAAATTTTTGCCATAATTTGTGATATTCGGATATCGTTCGTAGATTAGCATTATATTATATATGAATCAAGCCGTAGAATTTATTTTTCAAATTCTGATTTTGATTTTCTCCGTGGTGATCCACGAAATTTCCCACGGCGCCGTTGCCTACGCGATGGGCGACAACACTGCCAAAGAAGAAGGGAGATTGACGCTCAACCCCCTAAAACATCTGGACCCTTTCGGCTCGGTGATTTTGCCCACTATCACCTACCTTTTGGGCGGGTTTATTTTCGGCTGGGCGCGTCCGGTGCCGTATAATCCCTACAATTTAAGAAATCAAAAGTACGGCCCCGGTTTGGTTGGCGCGGCGGGGCCGCTTTCCAATATAATAGTTGCCCTCGTCTTCGGGGCGCTGATTCGTTTCTCCGGCGCGCTGGCTTTGCCGCCGCAGTTTTTGCAAATTGCCATATTTATTGTTTTTCTTAATCTAATTTTGGCGATATTTAATCTTATACCCATCCCTCCGCTGGACGGCTCCAAAGTTCTTTTCACCTTGCTCCCGTCGCGCGCTTCGGATTTGGAGATATTTTTTGAAAGATACGGGCTTATTATCCTTGTGGTTTTCATATTTTTTCTCTCGGGCATAATTTTGCCCATCGCCGCGTTTTTATTCCGGCTGATTACGGGCTTTGCTTTTTGATTGAAGTGTGATAAACTGCGATACAAATATGCCTACTATAAATCAATTGGTTAAAAAGGGCAGAAAGAAGATGGAGTATAAAGCGAAGTCTGTGGCTTTGGCCAAGTCTTTTAACGTGCTCCAAAATCGGCCGCGTTTTTACCCGTCGCCTTTCAAAAGAGGGGTTTGCTTGGCGGTGAAAACTATGACGCCTAAAAAGCCGAACTCGGCTTTGCGAAAAGTTGCGAGAGTGCGCCTCACCAATGGAATGGAAGTCACAGCATACATTCCCGGCGAGAAGCATGCCCTGCAGGAGCACTCGGTCGTAATGATACGGGGCGGGCGCGTTAAGGACCTTCCGGGCGTTCAATACCACATTGTCCGCGGGGTTTTGGACACAGCCGGCGTTGAGGGTAGGAAACAGCAAAGGTCAAAATACGGAACAAAGCGCCCCAAGGCTTAATTTACAATTTTCAATTTACAATTTTCAAACATGCGTAGAAAGAAAAAAGAAAAAAGAGAATTGAGGCCGGATCCGATTTACAGCTCCCGGCTGGTGGCGAAACTCACCAACTATTTGATGCTTTCCGGCAAAAAGACAACCGCGCAGAAAGTTATGGAGGGCGTTTTTGAAGAAATAAAGAAAGCCCTGTCTGCCGACAAGGCAGGAAAAAAAACGGAAACCCCCGTGGCGGTTTTGGAAGAAGCGCTGAAAAACGTGACGCCGCTCGTGGAAATCCGCCCCAGAAGAATCGGCGGGGCGACGTACCAGGTACCGAGAGAGGTTTCTGCGGAGAGGGGGTTTTCTTTGGCGGCGAGATGGATTATCGGCGCCTCTCGCGCCAAAAAAGGCAAGCCGATGGCTAAAAAACTGGCCGAAGAGGTTCTTTTGGCCGCGAAAAACGAAGGCGCCGCCATCAAGAAAAAACTGGATACCCATCGCATGGCCGAAGCCAACCGCGCCTTCGCGCATTTTGCTTGGTAAGCCCCCACACCAAATGAGAAAAAATCATTTTCTACAAAATTGCGAGCGCCATTTGAGCTTATCTACTATAAGGCATACAAAGCCGAGAAAGATGCGCGCAAAAGAAAATCAAATTTGAAGTTAAGGTCGAGTGCTTTTGCGCAGCTTAGATTGAGAATGCGCGCATCTTTAGAAACATAAGTTGGTGTGGGGGTAAATTTGAAAATTTTATGGAAAGAGGCAAAGAACGGTTGGATCCGAAAGAAGAAGCCAAGAAAACAATAGATAGCTTGCTCAATGATTATGGAGAGTATCCTGATGTTTGGTTGAGTGATGAAGAAAAAAAAGCTATTGCTGAGCATGGCAGCAAATTGGCGGAAAAACAAGAAAAGTGGCGGCACAATAAATATGCGGTAGCATCGTGGCTGGAGCCGGTAATTGGTTATTCGGAAAGAATACTTGAGTTAATTCCTGATGAAAAAGATAAACAAGTTTTTACAAAAATGTGGGAATTTTTGCTTAGAAAAATACGCGAAGAGCAAACGGACAAAATCTCCAAAGAAACCGTAGAATTCGCAAATAAATTCCTTCTTGATTTAAAAAACTCGCTTAAATAATTTTTATGGCACGGGAATATCCTATTGAACGCACGCGCGATATCGGGATTATCGCGCACATAGACGCGGGGAAAACGACCGTAACCGAACGGATTCTTTTTTATACCGGAGTTTCGTATAAAATCGGCGAGGTGCACGAAGGCGAGGCGGTGATGGACTGGATGGAGCAGGAGCGCGAGCGCGGAATAACGATCACCTCCGCCGCGACGACCTGTTTTTGGGCGCCGACATACGGCGGAAATAAACATCGCATCAATATTATTGATACCCCGGGGCATGTTGATTTCACAGTTGAGGTGGAGCGGTCGCTTCGTGTTTTGGACGGCGGAGTGGTTGTTTTTGACGGTGTTGCGGGGGTTGAACCGCAATCGGAAACCGTATGGCGCCAGGCGGATAAATACAAAGTTCCCCGCATATGCTTTATAAATAAACTGGACAGAATGGGCGCTTCTTTCGTTAAAAGTTTCGGCTCAATTCTGGAGCGCCTGACTCCAAATGCGGTCGCCGTGAATATTCCGGTCGGGCTGGAGGGCGGCTTTTCCGGAGTAATTGACCTTATGCGGATGAAATTCATTAAGTTTGAAGGCGAGCACGGCGAAAATATTATTCAAGAAGAAATCCCCGAAAACAAAAAAGCGGAAGCGGAAATTTGGAGGCATAAATTGGTTGAGCGCGTTGCCGGAGAGGACGATGCGCTTACGGAAAAATATTTGGGAGGCAAAGAAATTTCTTCGGACGAGTTGAGACAAACATTGCGCGCCGCGACTTTGTCTTACAAGCTTGTTCCCGTTTTTTGCGGCTCGGCTTTGAAAAACAAAGCGGTGCAATTGATGCTGGACGGCGTCGTTGACTATCTTCCTTCGCCGGCCGACCTTCCTCCGATCAAGGGGACCGACTCAAAAACAGGAGCTGAAATTTTTCGTGAACCCAAAGACGAAGCGCCGTTTGCCGCTTTGGCTTTTAAGCTTCAGACCGACCCTTATGTGGGGCAACTTACCTATTTCAGGGTTTATTCCGGCGCTTTGCCGGCGGGGTCGTATGTTTTAAACACGCGCACGGGGGATAAAGAAAGGGTGGGGAGAATTTTGCGCATGCACGCCAACCATCGCGAAGAGATTAAAGAAGTGCAGGCCGGAGAGATCGGCGCTATCGTTGGTTTAAAAAATACAAAGACCGGAGATACGCTTTGCGATCCGGAGCATCCGATTACTTTGGAATCAATTATTTTTCCCGAACCGGTGGTTTCTTTGCGGATTGAACCCAAAACCAAGCAAGACCAGGAAAAAATGGGACTGGCTTTGAGGCGCCTTTCAGAAGAAGACCCAACCTTTCGAATCAAGGGCGATGAGGAAACGCTGGAAACAATTATTTCCGGCATGGGCGAGCTTCATCTTGAAATTATCGTAGACCGGATGAAGCGCGAATTTAAAGTTGAGGCGAACGTAGGCAGGCCGCAGGTTGCTTACAAAGAAACCATTAAAAAAACCGCGGAAGCCGAAGGAAAATATATCCGCCAATCGGGCGGAAGAGGGCAGTACGGGCACGCATGGCTCCGAGTTGAGCCAAACGAGCGCGGGAAGGGAAACGAATTTATAAATGAAATAAAAGGAGGAATTATCCCGCAGGAATTTATTCCGGCGGTTGAAAAAGGCGTGAAAGAAGCGCTGGAAAAAGGAGTGGTGGCCGGGTTCCCGCTGGTGGATATAAAAGCCGCGCTTTACGATGGTTCGTACCACGACGTGGATTCGTCCGAGGCGGCGTTTAAAATCGCCGGCTCCATCGCGCTGCAGGAAGCTGCCAGGCGCGCCCAGCCGGCGCTTTTGGAGCCGATTATGAAGGTGGAGGCGGTCACCCCAGACCAGTTTTTGGGAGATGTCACCGGAGACCTTTCTTCCAAGCGCGGGAAAATTGAAAATATGTCGGAGCGGGGCAACGCTAGAGTTGTGGACGCCAAAGTTCCGCTCTCCGAAATGTTCGGCTATGTCACAAAACTGCGAAGTATGACCGAAGGCAGGGCTTCATATACGATGGAATTTTCCCACTACGAAGAAGTCCCGGCAAATATCGCGGAACTGATTAAGGAAGGGAAGAAATAGTCCCTACGGTCTTTTGCTATTGCGTGGGGCTTTTTCTTTTGATATGATAAACAACGATGGAAAACGAAACAGAAAACGAAACAAAAAATCTAAAAGAAAAAATATTGTCTGACGAATTGCTCGCCGAAGATTTGGACTCGGAGCCGGAGATTGACGAACTGCCGGTATAGCGCTAACATGAGTTTTATACGCCAAAAAGCGTTTTTTTATCAGGAATAATTAATAAATTTAAACAATATGGCAGAGAAATTTGAGAGGACAAAGCCGCACTTAAACGTCGGCACAATCGGCCACGTTGACCATGGCAAGACCACGCTGACCGCCGCCCTTTTGCACGTTTTGAATTTGGCCGGCAAAAAAGCGAGGGTGGAAAAGGTTGAAGACATTGATAACGCCCCCGAAGAGCGGCAAAGGGGCATTACAATCGCGCTTCACCATTCGGAGTACGAAACGGATAAGCGCCACTACGCGCACATTGACGCGCCGGGGCACGCCGACTACATCAAAAACATGATTACCGGAGCCGCGCAGATGGATGGCGCAGTTTTAGTAGTTTCTGCAGCAGACGGCCCGATGCCGCAAACTCGCGAACATATTTTGCTTGCTCGCCAAGTGGGAGTGCCGGCGATTATTGTTTTTCTAAATAAAGTTGACACGGTTGATGATAAAGAATTGGTTGACTTAGTTGAAACGGAAATCAGAGAACTTCTTTCTAAATACGAGTATCCCGGGGACAAAACCCCGATTATCCGCGGGTCAGCTTTAAAAGCATTGGAAGCGAAATCCACGGACGACGAGTGGGCCAAGCCGGTTTTGGAATTGGCAAAACAGCTTGACGAATATATACCCGAACCGGTTCGCGACATTGACAAGCCGTTTTTGATGCCGATTGAAGACGTTTTTTCAATTGAAGGCAGGGGCACCGTTGTCACGGGCAGAGCAGAGCGGGGCAAGGCCAAATTGAACGACGAAGTTGAAATCGTCGGGCTCAAAGACACCCAAAAGACCGTCATTACTGGAATTGAGATGTTCAATAAGCAACTGGACGAAGCCATGGCGGGGGACAACGCCGGAGTGCTTCTGCGCGGAGTCAAAAAAGAAGATGTGGAAAGAGGACAGGTCATTGCCAAGCCGGGGTCAATTACCCCGCACATGGATTTTGAATCCGAAGTTTACGTGCTCACCAAAGAGGAGGGCGGGCGGCATACGCCGTTTTTCACCGGTTATAAGCCGCAATTCTATATCCGCACGACCGATGTGACCGGAGACGTTGTGCTGCCCGCGGGGACGGAGATGGTGATGCCTGGAGACACGATAAAATTTACGGTCAAGCTTATCGCGCCGGTGGCGCTTGAGGAAAAGCAAAGGTTCGCCATCCGCGAAGGGGGCAAGACTGTCGGCGCCGGAGTTGTCACCAAGATTATAAAATAAATCGGATGGCAAAGGCGGCTGTTAAAACTAAAGCGAAAGAGGCCGCGGAAACGGAAGAAAAGCAGAAACTTCGCATCCGCATCCGCGCCTACGACCACAAAATTTTGGATTCGTCCGTAAAGCAAATTGTAGATACCGCCATAAGATACGGGTCGGAAATAATGGGCCCGGTGCCTTTGCCTACGGAAATTAGAAAATACACCGTTAACCGCTCGACTTTCGTGCACAAAAACGCGCGCGAGCAGTTTGAGATGCGGGTGCACAGGCGCCTGATTGACGTGTTGAACCCCACGCCGAAAGTGATAGAGGCGATGACGAACCTTAATTTGCCGGCCGGAGTGGACATTGAAGTTAAGATGTAAGTTTATGAAATTCATTTTGGCGAGGAAAATTGAAATGTCGCAGATTTTTGAGAGCAGCGGCAAAACGCGCCCTGTGACCTGGCTGGAAGCAGGGCCTGTATTTGTTACACAAAAAAAATCCAAAGAAAAAGACGGCTATGTGTCGGTGCAGGTAGGTTTTGGCAAAACAAAAAAAGAGTTTCGCATCATCCAATCTCCAACTTCCGACAGCCAACTTCCAAAAGTGGGCGATAAAGTTGACGCAACGGCTTTTAAAGAGGGAGATAGTGTAAATGTTAGCGGCATTTCAAAGGGCAAGGGCTTTCAGGGGGTTGTCAAACGGCATGGTTTTCATGGCGGCCCAAGAACCCATGGCCAGAAGCATTCCGAGCGCGAAGCCGGCTCTATCGGCGCCACTTGGCCGCAGAGAGTGCTTAAAGGCAAGCGCATGCCCGGGCGGATGGGCGGCGAGCGCGTTACTGTGCGGAATCTCAAAGTCCTAAAAATAATTCCAGAGAAAAATCTGATGGCCATCTCCGGCGCTATCCCCGGCCATCGCGGCAGTTTGGTTGAAGTGAGAGGATAAAAGGGTTATAGATGAACTGGCTCAAAAATTTTAATAGCCAGTATTATTTTGGGTAGTTTTTACTACACAAGTTAAGTAAGTAAGCAATGGATGCCACATTAAATATTTTATCTCTTATTTTTGGTCTTGGCGGTTCTTACTATTCACTTAAAAATATTATTATTGCAAATGTCAAAACTCAAATAAACCAAAATAGTATTAAATACCAACAAAGTTGGGGAAAAATGTCACTCTTTCACAGATTCGTCTTTAGATTTTTTCACCTTAATAAAGAAAACCTACTGGCTCCTTTTTTGGTCTATCCAAACCCTAATAACAAAAGTGAAATGAGAGCGTGGAACATATTTAATTTTGGATTATTTTTTCTAGCATTTGTCTTGCAAATTTATTTAGCCACCCGGTCCTAATGGAGTTTATACTTTACCCGAAATGTCATACAGCGCCTACAAAACAGGTTTGAACTTGTTCTAGTTCCGCAACCGATTTCCGGCGGGCGGGGGAAAATGGATGGGTGTGGATAAGTTTGACTAGATATGTAGAGTTTGCTATACTGCCAATGAAAGTCGCCTGCGCCTGCTTCGGCAGTGTGCAGGTTTTTCATTTTGTATTATCATTTTGTATTATATTTGAAGTTATGTGGGGCAAAAATACCGGCAATACGAATAAAATCTCCATTTTGATTGATGCCGGCAATTTTTATCATTTGGTTCTGAAGAAATTAGGTATTCAGGAAGGACAATTTGATTTTGAGAAATTTGTCACATTTCTTGCTAATGGCAGAGCTATTGCTGACAAGGGCAAGAGGTTTTATGTTGGCACTATCCGTGAAAAAATCGGCGATCTCAAAAGCAAAGAAGCCATGGCAAGACAAACTTCTTTATTTGCGGTTTTAAAAAAATATCATTGGGAAATTAAAACCAGTAAGCTCAAAGTGCGCGATGAAGAAATAATAATTGATAACAGAGTTGAAGATTATCAAAAAATTAAAAAGTTAGGTATACATAAAATAAAAATTCAAAGACTCAGAGAAAAAGGCATCGATGTTAAGTTGGCTACCGATTTAATTGTCGGGGCGATTGATAACCAATATGATACGGCTGTAATAGTTAGTTCTGATTCTGATTTGATTCCGGCAATTGACTGGGTGCGCATTAGAACAAAGAAAAAGATTGAGTATATTGGCTTTTCAATTCCTGATGAGCATAACCCAGAGCATTCCACTAATCCTCTTTTATCGTTAATTGCTAAGGCGGATGTAAAGCGAATTTTAGTGAAATCGGATTTACGCCCCTTTATTTTATAATAGCCGTATCCGCTCTTGCGCCTGTTTTTTTGTTATGCTAATATCTAAATCACTTGTGAGAAGCGAATCAAAATACGATTTAGGAGGATAAAAAGGCATGAAATCCCGGGTTTTTAGCCGAGGGGGTTCTGCCCCCTCGTTTTTCGTTGCTTATGAAAATAGAAACTTACAATGTAAAAGGAGAAAAAATCGGAACCGCGGAGTTGCCGGAGGGGATTTTTGGAGTTGCTTGGAAGCCGGCTTTGGTCAAGCAGGTCTATGACGGCGAGATGGCAAATAAGCGCCGCCCGTGGGCGCACACAAAAACTCGCGGTGAAGTCCGCGGCGGGGGCAGAAAACCGTGGCGCCAAAAAGGCACGGGAAGAGCAAGGCATGGTTCAATTCGCTCGCCCTTGTGGGTTGGCGGGGGAGTCACCCATGGGCCGCGGAAAGAGAGAAGCTACGAAGTTAAGATAAACAAAAAAATGAGGCGAGGGGCGCTGCTTTCTCTGATTTCAAGAAAGTTAAAAGACAAAGAAGTTGTGATTTTTGACGAGTTTAAACTCGCGCAGCCGAAAACAAAAGAAGCGTTCAATGTTTTTAAAAATTTACGAAGCGAAGCGGAGATTTATAAAATCGGCGAGCGGGGCGGAAAAGCGCTTTTGGCTCTGCCTGCCTCGCCGGCAGGCGGGCCGAAATCCGAAACTTCAAAACGCTCTGCGAGAAACCTGCCGTATATTTCTTACATTGAACCGAGAAACTTGAATGTCATGGAGCTTTTAAATAACAAGTACTTAGTTTTAGATAACAATAGTATTAAAGAATTAGAAAAAACGTATGCCGTTTAATTTATCTCAAATTTTTGGAGGGTGGAGGAGGAGGGGCGCGTCTCGCAAGACTGATGGCTCGCCTCATTCGTCTCGCTCGCGCTTAACCCTCCCTCGGCAGACCTCGGGGGGCTCCGACGGGCCTTTTGCCCGCGTTCCGAACGAGGCTCGCCCTTCTAAAACCATTGCTAAACCACAAACTAAATCCCACAGCGCGCTTGCCGGAAAATTGCTCGTTGCCCCACATATCTCGGAGAAAGCGACGATGCTTGGCGATGGCAGATATGTGTTTAAAGTTGCGGACAATGCGGACAAAAATTCGTTAAAGCGGGCGATTGAAAGCCGTTACGGCGTGGGGGTTGAATCGGTGAATATTATTGCCCAGAGAGATAAAAACCGGAGGCGCGGCCAGATTCTCGGCGTAAAACCGGGGTTCAAAAAAGCCGTAGTGACATTAAAGGCCGAGGACAAAATAGCGGAATTTTAATTTTATGATAAAAACTTTCGCGCCAAGAAGCCCGGGAAGAAGACAGATGACCGGAATAAATTACCGGGAGCTTTTGACGCGCCAAAATCCCGAAAAATCCCTGGTATTCGGCAGAAAGCGCGATGTCGGCAGGAACAGTTTCGGTCGCATTACCACTCGCCACAAGGGCGGCGGAGCGAAGCGGCTTTTGCGAATCGTTGACTTTAAATTTGATAAAAAGAACGTCCCGGGCAGAATTGAGTCGGTTGAATATGATCCCAACCGCACAGCTTTCATCGGCTTGGTGACGTATAAAGACGGAGAAAAAAGATACATGGTTTTGCCGAGAGACGTCCGCCCGGGGCGGGAAATTCTGGCGTCCGCAAAAGCCCCGATTCTGCCCGGCAACCGCCTGCCTTTGGGGGAGCTTCCGTCGGGCACCTTGGTTTATAATATTTCGCTTTCCGCCGAGGGCAAGGCGGCTTTGGTAAGGTCTGCCGGCTCTTTTGCGGAAATCATCGCGCATGATAGCGGATACGCGACGCTGAAGCTTCCTTCGGGAGAAGTCAGAAAAATAAAAGACGATGCATGGGCCTCCATCGGGCAGGTTTCCAACGAAGAACACAACCTTGTCGTCATTGGAAAAGCCGGGAGGTCGCGGCGCATGGGCGTGCGGCCCACTGTCCGCGGCTCGGCGATGAATCCGGTTGACCATCCGTACGGCGGAGGCGAAGGCAGGACGCTTAGGGGAACGCGCCGGCCGAAAAACAAATGGGGCAAAGGCACGCGCGGGGTAAAAACAAGAAACAAACATAAGTTTTCTTCAAGATTTATAATTAGTAGGCGAACCAAAAACTAGTATGGCGCGGAGTTTGAAAAAAGGCCCCTATACGGACCCGAAATTGCTCAAGAAATTGAGTAAGTTTCGCGCCGGTGGGAAAGATGTTATAAAAACGTGGTCGCGAAGATCGCAGATTACTCCGGAGATGGTAGGATTTACTTTCGGGGTGCACAACGGCAAAGATTTTATTCCGGTGAGCGTGACCGAAGAGATGGTGGGACATCGCTTAGGCGAATTTTCCCCGACGCGCAAATTCGTGAAGCACGGAGGCAAGATGCAAAAAGAGCTGGAATTACAAGCTAAAGAGGCGGAGAAGGCCAAGGCGGCCTCCGCGTCAGCGCCGGCCGCAACGGCGCCGGCCAAAAAATAAAAACATGGCGGATATAAAAGCGCATTTAAGATATTTGAGGATGGCGCCGCGGAAAGTGCGGCTTGCTGCCGGCGCCGTCAAAGGAAAATCGGCGGAAGAGGCGGAAGCGGTTTTAGAATTTTTGCCGAAGCGCGCGGCGCTGCCATTAAAAAAACTTTTAAAATCGGCCGTCGCCAACGCCAAGCATAATTTCAACATTGAAAAAGAAAATTTGTTTGTAAAAAACATCACCGTGGACAAGGGGCCAACGCTTAAGCGGTTTATGCCGCGCGCGAGGGGTTCCGCCGCTCCAATAAGGAAACGCGAAAGTCATGTTACCATTATTTTACAAAACAAATGAGTCACACATCGCATCCATACGCAATGAGATTGGGGATATTGAGGCCGTGGCGGTCGCGCTGGTTTTCCGCGCGCGGATTTGCCGGCGCTTTGAAGGAAGACATCATGCTCCGCATTTTTTTGGATAAAAAATTAAAAGGCGCCTTTGTTGATTCCGTTGAAATAGAGCGCTCTCCTGCGAGCCTCAACTTGATTATAAAAACTGCGCGCCCCGGCCTACTTATAGGCAGAGGAGGCGAAGGCATTGAAAAACTCAAAAAAGACACGGAAGCGTTTTTGACCAAATTGAGAAAACAAAAACCGACGCCGAAATCAAAAGACAAAAACCAAAAGAGCGGGCTTAAAATCACCGTTGAAGAAATCAAATCCCCCGAGCAACATGCCAAAGTTATGGCTGAATCAATCGCCCAGGATCTGGAACGCCGCTTGCCGTTCCGCAGAGTGCTCAAGCAGACAACGGCGAAGATAGCCGCTTCCAAGGGAGTGAAAGGGGTAAAAATTTCTTTGTCCGGGCGGCTGGACGGCGCAGAGATGGCTAGATACGAATGGCTGAAAGAAGGGCAGGTTCCTTTGCAGACTTTGCGCGCGGACATTGATTTCGCCAGAGGCCGGGCGCGCCTTCCTTACGGAGACCTGGGCATAAAAGTCTGGATTTATAAGGGCGAGGTATTTGAAAAAGACAAGCAAGTTAGGCAAGTTAAGTAAATTAAGCGATGTTATTTCCAAAAAGAGTAAAATTTAGAAAATGGCAGAGGATGGCCACCCGCCGCAATCTCAAAGAAACGCGTGGCGTGTCTTTGGCTTTCGGCTCATTCGGCCTCAAGGCGGAAGAAGCGGCTTGGGTGAATTCCAAACAGCTGGAGGCGGCGAGAAAGGCGATGACGAATTTCGTCCAGCGCGGCGGCAAGATTTGGATTCGGATTTTCCCCGACAAGCCGATTACAAAAAAGCCCCCGGAGGTGACGATGGGCGGGGGAAAGGGCGACGTAGAGGGGTACGTTTTCCCCGTATTGCCCGGAAGAATCCTTTTTGAGATGGACGGCGTTGCCAGAGAAGTTGCGAAGGAGGCCTTAAAGCGCGCCGGCGCGAAACTGCCGATTAGAACTAAATTTGTTTCAAGATAATATGACGAGGATTAAGATAAAAGATTTAAGAAGCAAGGCGGAGCTGGAGCTGGGGGAGCTTTTGGCCGGTGAGCGTGAGAAATTGTTGGAGCTCAATATGAGAGCGCACGAATCCAAGCCGAAAAACGTCAAAGAAGCGCGGGAAATCAGGAAAAACATCGCAAGGATTTTAACGCTGTTAAAAAATAAAAATTAAAATCATGACACAAACCGTCAGAGGAGTAGTTGTTTCAAATAAGATGCGGCACACGGTTGTAGTTGAAGTTTCGCGCCTCAAAAAGCACCGGCTTTACGGAAAATTTATTAAAACTTCCAAAAGATACAAGGCCCACACTATGGAAGACGTTCCGGAGGGCGCGAAAGTCGCGCTGGAAACGTGTCGGCCGATGTCCAAAGATAAAAAATGGAAATTGATTAAGGTTTTATGATTCAACATCGCACAATGCTCAATATCGCGGATAACTCCGGCGCGAATCTCGCCCAGTGCATTAAAGTTTTGGGCGGAACCCGCCGGCGCTACGCCGGCATAGGCGATAAAATCGTCGTCGCCATAAAAGCGGCGGAGCCGAGAAAGGCGGTTAAAAAAGGCGAGGTGCACAAGGCCTTAGTGGTCCGGCAGAAAAACGCTTTTCGGCGCCCGGACGGCTCATACATCCGCTTTGACGACAACGCAATTGTGATTTTGGAGGGAGAAGAGCCGAAAGGAGGCCGCATTTTCGGCCCGATTCCAAGGGAAATCAAAGAAAAAGGTTTTAATAAAATAGCTTCCCTGGCGGAAGAGATAGTTTAAACTTGTGCGCATTAAAAAAGGAGACATTGTTAAAATAATTTCCGGAAAAGACCGCGGCAAGCAAGGTAAAGTTTTGCGCGCGTCTCCGAAATTGGAAAAAATAGTTGTGGAAGGAGTCGCGCTTCGCAAAAAACACCGGCGCCCGCGGAGGCAGGGGCAAAAAGGGGAGGTGGTGACTTTGCCGTCCCCGATTCACGTTTCCAACACCATGTTATTCTGCAAAAACTGCAACCGCGGCGTCCGTGTTGGCTATCAAATTTTAGAAGACGGAAAAAAAATCAGAATTTGTAAAAAATGCAAAAACGAGGTTTAATTATAGTGTAAATTATGCAAGAGCGAATTCCAAAATCTGAAAATAAAAAGATTTATTTCGGAGAAAAAAATCCGAAAGCTGATGATGAAATTCGGGAACAGGGTTGGGCATATGCTAGTGACGAGTTGAAGGGCGACGAGGATATTATCCGTCTTGAAATACCGGATAATTTAAAGGCAGTTAGATTAGAGCCGCTGATGGTTGGGAGCGATGTGGGCAACTATTTAGTTTGGGATCCGGATTTGGCGCATGTGGAAATAGTTAAATTAGCTACACCAGAAGGTAAAAAACGATGGCAAGAGCTAAATGACTTGGGCTATAAAGTCATTGATTCAAATATAGGCCGCACAATTTTTGTGAAAAGCAAAATACAGATGCATTAATTTGTGTCGATATTTGACTTTTTTGCGGGGATTTTATAGTATGGTTTTATGGCTGAAACGATTACTTTGCCAAAAAATTTAAAAGGAGAGATTAAAAGCCTAATTGTTCAAGCGGTTCAGGATGTTTTAGGCGATCCAGATTTTGGGTTAGAACTTAGCGTGGAAGCCAAAAAGAGATTACATAAAGAAGAAAGAGACAAGGCAAAGCTCATACCGTTTTCGGAGATTAAGCAAAAATACCATAGATAATGGCGAGCTGGTCGCTTAAATTTTCGCCAGGCGCGAATAAAGATT
>MFHE01000013.1 GCA_001778495.1 Candidatus Giovannonibacteria bacterium RIFCSPHIGHO2_01_FULL_45_24 | reverse complement strand
TGAGTAAGTCGGTTTCTCAGATGTCTAAATGTATTGCGCCAGTTTGGCTTACTCATTTCTGCTACTCTACGCCGAAAGTTCTCGACGTCCTCATGTGTAAGGTGGGAGTTTTCCAGCCGATTAATACGTATGAGTCGCATCGTCGCCTCCCTTCAATCCATATTCATTCAAGCAAATGCCGAGAACTCTCGCAAGTTTGCTAAGTAATCGATTCCCTGTTTTTCGCTTTCTTTCGATTGCTTCAAGGGCAAGCCGCTTACGAGTCCCGCCCTGTGTAGAGCATGTCTGAAAACCCGCTTTTGATAACGAGGCAGCGGATTTTTAAGACGAGACGAAGGAGTGGACGACGAAACGTATCGGAAGTACGTTGAGTCGGAACTCCGAGTCGCAGTCAAAAATCCACTGCCGCAGTCAGAGTGGGGGTTTCAGACATGCTCGAGTCTACAATTTCTGCAAAATGCCATATAATCAATATATGAATCTTGATGAGAGTATTTTGTTTTTCTTGAATAATCTTACTGGGCATTCGCGTGCGTTCGATATTCTTGTCATTTTTCTTGCGGACTATTTGCAGTATATTTTGGGGCTCTTGTTTCTTCTATTGGTGTATCGCTCGCGCGAGCGGTTTCTCCTCTTTCGGGTATCGGTCATATCGGGGGTTGTCGCTCGTCTTATCATTGTGCCATTTATACGGCTCTTGTATCACCGCCCTCGGCCGTTTCTTGTCTATAACCTAAACCTGCTTATTGCGGAAACCGGAAGATATTCCTTTCCGTCGGGGCATTCCGCTTTATTCTTTGCGCTTGCCTCCGCCATATATTTTTATGATAAAAAATGGGGCGTTGGATTTTTTGTCGCTGCCATTTTTATGAATATAAGCCGCATCATCGCAGGTATTCATTATCCTTCGGATATTCTCGGCGGCTTGGTAGTAGGGGTAGCCGTTGCGTATGCAACTCATTATTTTATACAGAGAAGCGTCGCATCTCGGACTAATGGGTAACGAGGAAATGCCTTATATGCCGAAACAATAATTCCATGTGGCGTGTGTATCTGTTGCTCTGTAAAGATACGTGCATCTATACGGGTATCACCACGGATCTCAAAAAACGGTTTGTGGCTCACGCGGCGGGGAAGGGAGGGCGCTACACGCGGAGCCATAAGCCCGTAAAAATTTTGTATTCGGAGACGCATCGAACCAAAAGCAAGGCTCTCAAGCGCGAAGCGGAGATTAAAAAATGGAAGCGGGGGAAGAAACTTGCTTTAGCCAAAAATAAATAGAAACCCCCGCAGCAAGCCGTGGGGTATTCTGCCAGAGAAAATAAAAAACCCGCCTCGTAGGCGGGAATGTTAGTGAAGTGTGCGATTGTTTGCAAGATTATATTGGACATTTTTTGGTCGTCTTCCTGGGGTATTCAGTTTCCAAAGAGCATTTTGGTAGTCGCAGTAGGAGCAGGTTATGTAGAGCCATTGGTGTTTTATAAATCCATCGACAAGCCATCCGTCAGAATGATCATAATGCTGGATTATAATTGGCTTTACGAAAGTCTTCGCGCATGAAATACATTGCTTGCCCGATGCGAGTTTCGCATAGTCGGCGAGATTCATGCGTAACCTCCGCAATAAGAATAGCTCAAGGAGGCTTTCTATGCAATATATCTTATGCGTATATACTTGAGGATATGGCAAAACCAAAAGTAGTCGCGATAGATCATATCAGTCTCTCGGTACGAAATTTTAAAAAGTCAAAAGAGTTTTACGGGAAACTCCTCGGATTTTTGGGATTTAGCGTGTTCACGCGCCGGAAAAATTATATTGGCTGGTCCAATAAAAAGACGCGCGTTATTATCATGCCTGTTCTCTCGAAATACAAAAAGATTAAACACTCGAAAGGAATGGTCGGGTTTCATCACTATGGATTCGAAATGTCCTCGCGCAAGGATGTGGACGCTGTCTATCAGTTTCTTCTGAAAAACAAATACACAATTTTAGATCCGGCAGGCGAGTATTACGGCGGCCCGTTTTATGCGGTATTTTTTACCGACCCCGATGGCCTCAAGCTCGAATGCATGCATTATCCGAAATAAACCGCTACAGGCTTTTCGTCTTTCAATTCTTGTCCGGTTAGATCGAGAGAGGTACTATTATAGTAGAAACCATAGTAACGGGGGGCGCGTATGCGAAACGCAGTTGCTATGGGCGCTCTCTTTATTATAGGTATTTTCTGCCTATTGGTGTTCATCCCGGGTTTTACACTGATTACTTTCGATTTGTATGTCATACCGGTTCGGTGGCATAGGCTTTTTCTTCGGGCGATATTTCTCTCATATCTTCCGTATGCGGCGATTGCGAGTATTTATTTTGTTTTGATAATGAAGCGCTGGGAGCGCGCTGGCAGATGGCCGTATAGGCAGGCAAGTTGAGATAAACCCCGTTACAAGGCGACCTTATGGCATTGTGTCTTGAGGTTTGCATGTATTTCACAATTCATCCCTGTGGCTTTCTTGTAACGGGGTAAAGCGGCAAAAAACGCCGCTTTTTATCTTCTTTCAAACCTGCCGCCGTATGTTCGCCACCCCAACTTTCTCTCGGTTTTTTAGGTAAAGACCAAGTATTTCGCAAAAACGTTCGATTGCTTTTTCTCTTATTTTTTAGTATTCTAGAGCCAGTCTGGAAACCCCATTCTGACTGCGGCAGTGGATTTTTGACTGCGACTCGGAGTTTCTCCTCAACGTATTGGTAATACGTTTCGTCGTCCACTCCATCGTCTCGTCTTAAAAATCCACTCCCTCGTACCCAAAAGCGGGTTTCCGGACATACTCTAGCGTGTATCTCACTCTTTTTATACTTGCCGGGTCAAAGCCAACGACTTGGCTTTGACGGGCGGAGCCCCGGGTTTTGCGAGAGGCAAAACGAGCGAGGTGGGCTTGGGCGACCTAACCTAACATAGTTACTATTTTCCCAGAATAACATTTGTGCCAGCCGGTGTAGCTCAGTGGTTAGAGCGAGCGCTTCATAAGCGTTAGGTCGCTGGTTCAATTCCAGCCACCGGCACAAATGTTATTCTGGGGATGTATATTCCTCATGTGGGCGCGTGGTGTAGCCTGGTTAACACGTCTCCCTGTCACGGAGAAGATCGCCGGTTCGAATCCGGTCGCGCCCGCCTTCGCCAATCATAGCTGGCTTCGACAAGTAAAACCCGCAGAGAGTTAGCGACGGCTGGCTTCTTTATTTATTGTAAAAATAACCAATATCGTTCCATGGGGCCCGTAAACGGTATCAGTGGTGAAACTGTTTAAATTTGTGCGTAGTGGTATACTTAGAAATAATGATCGAATCAAAAAAATTGAATCTCTTTGAGGAGCCGCAAGAAGATTTGGATATTAGAACACATGAGGAACTGGAGGAGGCGAAAAAATTAGCTGGGGTGGTGACACCAGAAGAACACAAGGAGCGGATAATGAAAAGTGGCGATGAAAAATTGAAACAGGCAGCAACAAAAGAAGAAATGGGTATCGGCAAAAACAAAATAGAAGAACGCGGCGGGGTTTTAATAAATGTTTCGGACGATGGCGAAGATCTGTTGGATCAAAAGACTGGAGAGCCTATTTCAGATAATTGGGAAAAAATTGAAGTGAGAGATGGAATAGTTGTTGGATATAGGGGCGCAGGTTTTCAGCTTATTAATCCAGAAACCGGCGACCATTCTGATGGTTACGATGCAATAGTAGTAAGAAATGGTTTAATCTTGGGGAAAAGAGATGATTTAGAGTTTATTTTGGATAAAAAAACCTGCGACATGGCTTCACGTGGTTACGAGAGAATTGAAAAAAGGGGAAACAATATCATTGGGATTGATGACGGAAGAGAAGAATTGGTGAAACTTTGGGGATGAAGAAATTATCCAAAGTTTCTTTCCAATAGGTTCAAGCATTGTTTACTACTCTCTACTCTCTACTCTTAACACTTTTTATCGAGTGACCGGGAAACTTTAAAATAAAAAATGGTCTGCAGTTTTGCAGACCGGTAGAATGGAGCAACCCGGAGTCGAACCGGCACCTACCATTCTGGCGGAGAACTTCCGCTTTCGTGGCGGTGGGTATTACACCCATCCGACCTTCTACGCCGCATCGACGCAGACGCTCTTTGCCTGAGCTAGTCCACTACTCGCAGAATTCTCGCAATTTCCAGGTGGCCGCTCTTCCCACGATGAGCTTGTCGCCCCATATGCTTCACGGCAAAGATTAACTTTTACCTAATAGATTGTCAATTTTTATCGCAACCGAGCCGAGCCGTCCCAAACTGACTCTAGAAAAGATCTCGAAAAGCCTTAGGTTATCTTAACTAAACCGGCCCCAATATCGCCCCATAAGGTTTGCCTTCGCTACGCCGAAGCTCGAAAGAGCATAGGCGAGCTTCGCCGCAGCTACGGCGAGGCAACGCCCGCCAATATGAATTATATATAAAAGTGGGTATCGGGGTGGTTATTGGATTGAGTCAAATATGATATTATTGAAATATGGAATTACTTAAAAAAGTAAAAACAATAGAAGTAAAACGCTGCTTCGTTTTTTCACAAAGATTTACTTCTAAAAATATGCGTAAAGAAAGTGTAAAGAAAAAAATTATAAAGCCCAGCAAAGAGGCACTTTTAAATAATTTAGATAAGGTTAAAAAACAGGTTTTGAAATTAAAAGAGTCTTCTTTGGATAACGTTATCGCAGATGAATACAAGAAACGCTTATGGGCATACAATCAATTGGACTGGTATATTGGAATCGTTGATTTAACCGAAGTAGGGATTTGGAGGCGTACAGGCGGCACACCTGAATCTTGGGCAAAGGGCTCATTGAAAGAAACGGCTATTAGGTTTAAAAAAGAATTGAGAAATGAAAACAGTAGATTTAAAAAAGTGCGGTCAATAAAAGTTGTGCCTCAGATAATTAAATCTAAACAAATTATTAAAAAAGAAAAATATTTGATGCCAATTCTTTTGCCGACCGGGATTATTCCTGAAACGCGAAAAGGTATGCGCAAAACAAGATTTTATATTGATGATGGCACTATGCGTACGTTAGCATTTACATCAACTGGCGATAAAAGAGTAAAAGCATTTATTGGAATATTTCGTAATAAATAACTTTATAATTTGTAATCCTGGCTGAAGTGTTAGGCAAAATATAGAGTAAATGGCGGTGTGTTGCCCGAAGATCTCAAAGAAAGGAGAGGATTTTTGATAGAACTTTTAGGACTCGGGGATAGATATAATACAAATGCGGAGGAGGAAAGACTTTGGAAAACTCTGCAAGAAAAAAGAATACTATTGAAGTCGGACTTCCATAGTTAATAGCAGGGTGGGGTGGGAAAGAACCCCGAAACTAGTTTTGGGCACTTGGACTGTGTTTGCAAAAAAATACCGCTCTGCTTGCCCATTTTTGTTCGGGACATTGCAGGGCGGTAGTATTACTGAAATCTCTGCTTGCCCATTTTTGTTCGGGACATTGCAGGGCGGTAGTATTACTGAAAT
>MFHE01000012.1 GCA_001778495.1 Candidatus Giovannonibacteria bacterium RIFCSPHIGHO2_01_FULL_45_24 | reverse complement strand
AAAAAAGCAAAAAGTCTCTCCGAGTAGGCAAAGCCGGCAGTTGGTGGCATGCCGTATTCAAGAGCTTCAACAAAATCCTCATCCATTCTTTGAGCTTCTTTGTCTCCGGCTTCGCCCAATTTTGTCTGTTCTTCAAATCTCTGACGCTGATCCATCGGGTCGTTTAGTTCGGAAAAACCCTTACCCAATTCCGAACCGCAGGCAACAACCTGAAAACGCTCCACTCTTTCCGGGTCTTCCGGCCAACGCTTAGCCAATGGCTCTATATCAACCGGCGGTAAAATCAAAAATCCTGGCTCAATAAGATGGGGACGCGCTTTTTTCTTAAAAATCACATCAATTAACCTGCCTCTGCCCAAATGTTTTTCCACGTCAATATTCTGTTCTTGAGCATACTTTTTTAATTCTTTTTCAGAAGCATGGGCCAAGTCTAAACCGGTGTATTTCAGAAAAGCATCGTAATAATCTATGCGTTGCCACGGAGCAGACCAGTCAACCGTCTTGTCCTGCCAACTATGGACATAACCTCCAATAGTTTCTTTGACGACGTGTTTTGTCAGACGCTCAACAATTGACATGAGTTGCTTGTAGTCAGTGTAGCTCCAATACATCTCCATTTGAGTATAATCCTGAAGATGTTCACGATCTATGCCTTCATTTCTAAAAATTCTGCCAATCTCAAAAACTTTCTCAAACCCACCGACGTTTAAACGTTTGAGGTTTAACTCCGGAGAAATTCTTAAATATAAGTCTATATCCAAGGCATTCATGTGAGTTTTAAAAGGTTCAGCGTCGGCGCCTCCCGGAATTTTTTCCAGAATTGGGGTCTCAACTTCCAAGCCACCCTCTTTAAGCAGAAACTCGCGGGTGGCTTGCCAGAAGCGGGATTTCTTAATGAACAACTCTCGCTCATTCGGACTCATAATTAGATCCACATAGCGCAACCTCAACTTTTCTTCTGTGTCTTCAAGGCCATGCCATTTTTCCGGTAAAGGCAGTAGGGATTTTGTAAGTATCCGATACTTCTCAACCTCCAAGGTTCTCTCTTCTTTTTTTGTTTTAAATAAAAAACCGGAGACCTCAATAAAATCTCCGATATCCACGGTTTTAGAAAAAAGCTCAAAGTCATAGTCGCCAATGACATCTTTTTTAAAATAAACCTGAATCTGGCCGCTGGTATCCTGCAAATCTAAAAAAACCGAAGCGCCATGCTCCCGCTTAGCCATAACCCGGCCAACCAAAACTATTCTTTCTTTTTCTCTGGAAAGTTTTTCAAAACCATCCAAAGCCTGCCTGATTTCGTGCGTGCGCCAAGACTTGGCCGGATAAGGGTCAACCCCGGCTTTTTTCAACAACTCCAGCTTATCTAATTTTGCTTTGCGGATTTCGTCTAAAGACATGAAAACAGTATATAACAAGCTAAAACAAAAACAAAACCCCGCAGTGAATTTTAACTATGGGGGGTAAATAATAGAATGCAGTTAAACTGTCAGACCCTCACGGAGTATTCTGCCTAAATTTAAGCCAACTCCCAACATTTTTTTAATTTTACGCAGATTACGCCTGAACATCATTGTATCTGTCTCTGAAGCAACCGCCAGACCAAGAAGAGGAACGGTAACTTGCAGTATCCACAAAAAAATAAACATCCTCTTACTCCGCTCTAATGTCAAAAGATATAGCGCTTCAATTTCTTGTTCAGATAATTCCAGAATCTGCTCTTTGCTTAGTCCAAAATAAGCCCACACCAACTGTTCGAAAGCGAATGTCAAACATTTTTTTACTTCCGAGATTTCATTTACTTGGGCCGCGGTTAAATTTTTTCGCTTTATTTCCGTAATTTTAACAAATAACTGTTCTTTTGCAGTCGGTTTGACCAGGACTAGTGTTTCCATCTCTTAAACCTTTCTTTTGTTAAGTAACTTTATAACCTTATCGAACAAGGTAGCAATTTGTTGACAATAAGTCAAGTAAGTGCTAGTGTTACTTTTAACGAACCGGTTCGGTTCGAGTTCTTAAAAAAAGGAGAAAGCATTGAAAAATAAAACAAACAAGACGGTAACTTTTTTTGAATTGGCAAAGGGCGCGGTCGCCATTGGCACAGCCAAAGCGCGGGAAACTTTTGGCGAAGTCAAAGAGGCCCTAAAACTTGATTTGGGCAACGTTCTCCTGTCCACTTACCAGCGATACCGACAAGAAGGCTGGCCGGAAGACAGGGCCAAGAAAATGACTTTGGAATTGGCAAAAGGCCAACTTGAAAGCAGGATTGAAGAATTGGAATCACAGACACAGACGGAGAGACTTTAATGAACAGCCTGGTTAGGTATAACCGCGGATTGTCGCGGCGTTCATTCCAAAAATCTTCGTCCAGTCTGGGACTTAGTGATAATTTTAAAAAAAGCATGGAGAACATGCGTCAGGGAGCAGACCAGATTGAGGAGACTAAAGACCTTATCCGTATAGCGATTGACCCGACTAAACGGGGACAGGTAAAATTCAAGTTGGCTCGGCTTTTTCAAGCGCTGATTCCGCAACGTTTGCAACAATTTATGCCCGAGGGAATGTCCAAGCTTTTAACCGAAAACTTGGACCCTCTTCCAAAGATAAGCACCCTATTTCATCTTAACCTAAACACAATACAAGACTCGGCCGCAGAAATTATTGCAGAAGCAAGAACAAAAAAAGCCGATCTGGTTCAATTCAGAAAAGACATTGAGGCTGCCGATTTGGAAAAATGGGACCCGAAAAGACTTCAACAATTTGTTGCCGGCAGAAACAAGATTGACATCCGAAGAGAACTTTCTGAAGTCTTCAATGAGGAGCTCGGTCTGATTTCGGAAGAAGAGCGTGAAGCCCACAGACAAGAGATACTTGCTTCTCTATTGGTGGATGCTCAAAACACTGAAGAAGTGATAAAACTTCTTCGGATATGTGCCTCCGCTTGTGTTAGAGTTTTCAACCGAGCAAATCTGGCATATCACTCTTTTGAGAATGTTGTCCGACAAGCGGCAGTTTTCAGGGATGCCGTACAGGACATGGCTAGCCTGAACAGCTCAATGCTCATTGCCAAAGAATCCATCCTGATAACCGTGGATGGTTCAGTGCAGGTTCTGGAGGAGGTATTGAACTCCTTTGACGAAGCCGCCAGACATCAGGTTGCTTCCGGCGACACAATTTTAAGACTGCGGGAGGCCCAGTCCAGAATAGAGAGCAAAGTCTCTCAATTGTGTGCAACGATACGCACTAAAAACGACCAGGTTCTTGATGGCGAGTTTGAAGAAGTTGCTCCTCTCCTGGAACTATCTTCTAAAAATTAGTTGGCCATAACCCCCATTTTTTGGGGGATTTTTTTACCCACAAAGCCTTGACAGAATGTCAAGGCTTTGTTAGAGTGTTCGGTAAGTTTGAACATTAAAAATAGAGAAAAAACATGGATTTGGTGAAATCGACCCCGTTTGAAGAATTATGCAACAGAATTAATAAAAAAAATTCACTCAGAGACCTTCACGTTGGGATTTTGAAAGATATTATGCTTGCTTATTCATTTATGAGATGTGTGCTTGATCTAGAAAACATTCCGATAAGTTCAGAGGACATATACATAACAACTACTGAGATAACGAATAGATTGAAATCACCTTCACAAAAGTATCCCGAGGTAGATATGACCGTATATGTTTGGGATGCCAAATATGTTCGGGATGCCATAGCTAAAAAAAAGTCAGCTTACTTTAAAAACCAATTAAGACTTGACTATCTTTCTAGGATTAAGCTTCGCGGGTATAATTTTGAAGAGACAGATTCGCCATTTACCAGGATTGCTCTTCAGGAAAACCTATGGGACCCCAACAACCGGAGATTTGACCCGGAGAAACTGGGCGATTACGTCAAGAAATATAACTGGGCATTTCCGCCCAATGTTCAAGAACTTCTGGACGAAGTGCTTAAAGAAAAGGAGACTGCCTGATGTTACCTCCATGCAAGACAATGCCGGAATTAAACTTAGTAAAGCCGACAGAATATGAAAAGTTGATGGCACAAATCAAACAGGAGCATAAGCAGTTTAAACCGGTGTTTGAGACAACATTAGAAGTTGTAACAGATATTATATTCGCTTATGGACATATCCAAAAAAAAATTCCTGTCCCTGACCGACCGATGACTCTGGAAGAGTTTTTGGTCTTGAACAAAAACAACTGTTCCTTTATTGAGTTGCCAGCCAAATATGCTGACTTCGATGATAAAAATTTTTATGCAAATTATCTTAACCTGATCGCTGGTCCTTTTAGAAGATGGATTGGAAAGTTAGTCGCCGAAAGCTGGAGTTGGCAAGACCAGAGAATCCTTATTAAAATGTTTGTTCGGCTGTTGCATAAACAGCTTAATTACTTCATCAAAGACTTTTCTAAAGAACGCTTTTTCAGTGACCTTGTCGGGGACTATGTCGGGCATTCTTCTTACTTATTTTGTATTGTCCCGCCCAATCTCAAAGAGCTTCTTGAACAAGTCTTAGAACACAGAAAGCAAAACACAAAAACCAAAAAGGAGGTGGCGGAATGAAAATTAAAATTAACTGGGTAGGCAGAGGTCCGCTCTGGACAATAGAAAAAGAGACAAGGAAAGAGTCGGACACAGAGTTAGAAGTTTTGCTAGCAGGACATCCGAATCTTGCGGCTCAAAACTACCAGATAAATACATTTGATCCGTTTGAAGCCGTCCGGCGTATCGGATTTATTCGTAAAGAGATTTCAGCGTCCAGAGCCGGTTTTTCTTTAGCCCCCAAAGCATACGCTTTTGCTCTTAACGCTCAAATAAAAATTCTTCTAGCGCTTAATCAAAACCCAAATCTCACTTCAAGGGTTTACTTTGACGATGTTTCCGGTTTGCCCTCATTCAGCAACATGGCAGCCGACCTGATTTCTTATTGTGGCAGGTTTGAACCGGAGCCCATACTCAAGGCGGTTCTTGATTCATTTTCAGGCTGGGCTGTTTTGGGAGTCCAAAAGTTTGAGGGCTGTCGCTGTAGTGGTGAACCGGTTAATCTGGAGTTAAAGATGAGAGTTCACCACAGCCATGAAATAAAAGACGGTAAGTTCTTTATTGAACAACTCCTGGGGATTGAGTCCGAAAATAAAGAACATCTGGAAAGGCACTATAACAAGTTCAGCCAAAAAAGTAAGACCGGAGAAAATATAGTAATCGTGGCCGTATCAAAAGCCTCGATCAAGCTCGTGGGCGAATACGGAGACGGCTGGCACGAATTTGCCGTAGAAGAAGAAAAACACTCTGATGAGATAGATATTAATGCCTGGCGATTGTTTCTGGACCGTTTATCTGTCAAGGATTCCGTCGAAGCAGAGATGGCTTCAGAATGAACAATCAAAACCAGTCCGACCTGTCCAATATGGTTAAAAATACACCGTTTGAAACTCTGGCAGAAAAAATTAAAACCGAAAATAGGATCCGCGACTACCACATCAGAGCTCTTGAAAAGATAATGACTGCTTACTCATACGTTATATGCGTGCTGGAGTCAAACTGCCGAACTCTGACGAAAGAAGAAGTAAATGCTGTTTTTAAGTTTATTCATGAGATTGTATATCCGAAAAACAAAAAAACTGAAGACGCAACTAAAAATGACTATTGTTTCTACCGGGTAGACTACTACATCGACTCCTTTGTCTGGGCATATTGCAGTTTTTTCAAGGAAAGCAACGAAGCTAGTCGTAGATTTGGGTCTGACAAAACAATTGGCAAATCGCCCTACTGGAAAGAGTGGCGGGACCAGAGGCCTGAATCAAAAAAGCCCCTGACTTCCTACCACTTACAAGAAGATTTGTGGGACAGCGAAACGCAAAGTATTCGTTACGGTAGACTGCCCGATTTTGTTAAAAACTATCCCTGGGCCTTCCCACCCAATGTGGTGGAACTCCACAGGGAATTAGTTGAAATGAAAACAAAGGCCACCGCATAGGAGGCCTTTTATAATACCTCTAAAATCTTATACTTAACCGTTCCTTTGGGAGTCTGAACTTCCACTTCTGTTCCTTTTATCTGACCCAGAAAAGCTTTGCCCAAAGGCGACTCGTTTGAGATGAAACCGGCAACCGGATTGGATTCCGAAGCACCGACAATAGTAAAAGTTTGCTCGCCCGAAGAAGACTT
>MFHE01000011.1 GCA_001778495.1 Candidatus Giovannonibacteria bacterium RIFCSPHIGHO2_01_FULL_45_24 | reverse complement strand
GCAAAAATACCATAGATAATGGCGAGCTGGTCGCTTAAATTTTCGCCAGGCGCGAATAAAGATTTATCTAAGCTGGATTCAGAAATCCGCCTACGAGTTATTGAGAAACTGGAATGGCTTTTTGGGAACTTCGATTCAATTTTACCGCAAGTTCTTCATGCGGAGTTTAAGGCATTTTTTAAATTACGAGTCGGCGATTGGCGAGTTATGTACAAAATAGATTGGATCGAACACGTTATTACAATTCGCTATATCGAACATCGCAACAAAGTTTATAAAAGGAAGAGATAAAAATTAATGCAATCAATCAAAGAAAAATACATAAAAGAAGCCGTGCCGAAGATGATGAAAGAGTTTGGCCTCCGAACTCCCATGGCTGCGCCCCGGATTTTAAAAGTCGTCGTGAACGTCGGTACTGGCAAAATGCGCGACAAAAAAGATGCAATTGAAGCCGTGGAGAAACACCTCGCGCTGATTACCGGACAAAAGCCCTCGCCGCGGCCCGCGAGAGTCGCCATCGCTTCTTTTAAAACCAGGCAGGGCATGACCGTTGGATACAAAGTCACTTTACGCGGGAAGAGAATGTATGATTTTTTGGACAAATTGGTCGGCTTCGCCATCCCGCGCACCCGGGATTTCCGCGGCATTCCGTTGAAATCCGTGGACGCGTCAGGTAATTTGACAGTCGGAGTTAAAGAGCATATAGTGTTTCCTGAAATGATTGGCGAGGACGTGAGAAATATTTTTGGATTGGAGGTAACGGTGGTAACCAGCGCAAGAAAACGCGACGAGGCCATAGAGCTATTTAAATTATTAGGTTTTCCTCTTCAACGTAATGGCTAAGACTTCCACGTACGCGAGATCCTTAAAGCCCCCGAAATTCAAAAGCAGGGTGGTTAGGCGCTGTTTCCGCTGCTGGAGAAAGCGCGGCTATATGCGGGATTTTGACCTTTGCCGGATATGTTTTAGAGAGCTGGCGAACGAAGGAATGATACCTGGAATTAGAAAATCAAGCTGGTAACGAGTACAAATTAGTAATTAGTAATATGACAGACCCAATCGCAGACATGCTAATAAGAATAAAAAACGCGCAGGCGGTTAGAAAAGACGCCGTTTCTTTTGGTTACTCTAAAATTAAATTTGAAATAGCCAAACTGCTTGAACGCGCCGGCTACGCCGGGCAGGTTGAACGGAAAGGCAAGAAAAACGCCAAGTTAATAGAGATGAGATTGCTTTACGGAGAGGATGGCGCGCCGAAAGTTTCCGGGGCGCGCCGGGTTTCTAAGCCGTCGCGGCGGCTCTACCGCGGCCACCGGGAGATTTATCCCCTGCAAGGAGGCCTTGGGATTTCCGTTTACTCCACTCCAAAGGGGCTTATGACCAATAAAGAAGCAAAAAGGGCGAAATTGGGCGGAGAAGTTTTATTTGAAATTTGGTAAAACAATGTCCCGGCTCGCTAAAAAATCAATAAAAATTCCGGAAGGCGTTTTCGTAAGCCGCGCCGGGGATTTTTGGCTGTTTAAGGGCCCCAAAGGGGAGCTCAAAAAGCGCTTTCCCGACTGCGTGGATATAAAAGAGGAGGGCGGAGAATTTAAAATCAGTTTGAAAGAAAACTCTCCGAAAGAGTTTTATCCGGCGCTTGGCACGGCGGCGTCCATTTTTAAAAGCGCCGTTTGGGGGGCGAAAGACGGCTATGAAAAGAAACTGGAGATAGAAGGCATAGGGTACAAAGCGCAGTTGGACGGCAAAGACCTATCTTTATTTTTGGGGTTCACGCATCCGGTAAAAATTTTTGCGCCGGAAGGAGTGACATTCAAAATTGAAAAAAACACGATTATGGTAAGCGGCGCCGACAAAGAAAAGGTCGGCGAAGCGGCCGCGAACATCCGGGCGCAAAAGCGGCCGGAGCCGTACAAGGGGAAGGGTATCCATTACGCGGGTGAAGTTATAAGGCGCAAGGCCGGCAAAAAGGCCGTAGCGGCCGCCTAATTATGCAACTTGAATCTTGAAACATGAAACATAAAATTGGCAAAAGAGAAATAAGACATAAAAGAGTGAGGGTTAAGATTTTTGGGACGGCACATTGTCCGCGGCTTTCTGTTTTCCGTTCAAATAAGCATATTTTCCTCCAGCTTATTGATGACGAAAAACAAAAAACGATTTTGAGCGCGTCGGACACGGAAGTTCAGCTTAAAAAAAAGATGAGCAAATCGGACAGGGCGCATGAAACCGGAAGACTTTTGGCGGAGAAGGCAAAGAGCAAGAAAATTAAAAGCGCGGTGTTTGACCGGGGCGGATTTAAATACCATGGCCGCGTCCGCCGGGTTGCGGAAGGAGCGCGAGATGGAGGACTGCGGTTTTAAATTTCTAATTTCTAATATCTAATTTCTAAACACTATGGTAAGAGAACCAAGACAAAAAAGCGAATACGAGCAAAAACTGACGGATCTTCGGAGAGTCGCGAGGGTAGTCGCCGGCGGGCGCCGCTTCACCTTCAGGGCGGCGGTTGTTATCGGAAATAAAAAGGGTGATGTGGGGTTCGGTTTGGGCAAAGCGGCGGACACTTCGCAGGCAATTGAAAAGGCCGTGAGGAAGGCCAGGAAATCCCTGATTCACGTTCCGCTTACGAAAGATGAGTCAATCCCGCACGAAGTTTATTCAAAGTTCGGCAGCGCGCGGGTCGTTTTAAGGCCGGCCAAAGCCGGCCGGGGTTTGGTCGCCGGAGGCGCGGCGCGGACGGTTTTGGCTTTGGCCGGGGTAAAAAACGCCAGCGCCAAAATTTTATCGCACACCAAAAACAAGCTCACCAACGCCCTCGCGACCTTGGAAGCGCTGAAATTATTAAAAGAAAGGAAGAGGCAAAAAAATGCAGGCTCATAATTTGTTAAAATCAAGTAATAAAAAAGCAAAGAGAATTGGCCGCGGGGGGAAGCGCGGGAGCTTTTCCGGCCGTGGCATTAAGGGGCAGAAATCGCGCGCCGGGAGGAGAATCCGTCCGCAAATTCGTGATATCATAAAGAAGATTCATAAAAGGCGCGGCTATCGCTTCAGAAGAGGCTTTGCCGAAAAAGTTGCGGTTGTGAATTTGAGAGATTTGGAAAAGAAGTTTAAAGATGGCGAAAAGATAACCAAAGAACTGCTTATCGAGCGCGGCTTGATCAGATCCAAAAGGCCAGTAAAAATTCTAGGAAGCGGCAAACTGATTAAAAAATTTATTTTTGACAAAGATATTTTAATGTCGCGCCCGGTTAAAGAAAAATTCAATGTGGGATAAAATTAAACTGATTTTGCAGGAAGCGGAACTCCGGAACAAGTTCTTGTATCTTTTGGGCTTTCTGGCCGCCTTCCGTTTGATTTCCGCGGTGCCGATTCCGGGGGTTGACGCTTTAAGATTGCGCCAGTTTTTTGATTCAAACCAGTTCTTCGGTCTTTTAAATCTTTTCTCCGGAGGCGCCTTGGGAAATCTTTCCATAATGATGCTTGGCGTGGGCCCTTATATCACCGCTTCAATCATAATGCAGCTTTTGACGATGATTTTCCCGCAGTTAAAAGAGTTGCAGCAGGAAGAAGGGGAAGCCGGGAGGCAGAAATTCAACCAGTACTCGCGTCTCTTAACCGTGCCCCTTGCTTTGGTTCAGGGATTCGGGCTCTTGACCATTTTGGAACGGCAGGGGATTTTGCAGTTCATCAGTTTCTACGATAAATTCGCCAACGTTATCATCGTCGCCGCGGGGTCTATTTTGCTTATGTGGATAGGGGAGCTGATTTCAGAATACGGCATCGGAAACGGCGTGTCGCTTTTGATTTTCGCCGGCATTGTGGCGCGCCTTCCTTCGGACGTCGCCCAGACGTTCGCGGCCTTTGACTCCTCGCAGCTGCCGACGCTAATCGCTTTTGCGGCCGTCGGGCTCGTAACCGTGGCGGCCGTTGTTTACATATCGGAGGGCGACAGGCCCATACCGGTTTATTACGCCAAGCGCGTCCGCGGCATGCGCATGTACGGCGGGACAACGAGTTATTTGCCCCTGAAAGTGAACCAAGCAGGGGTAATCCCAATAATTTTCGCGCTTTCTATTTTGCTTCTGCCGCAGATGGTGGCGAATTTTTTCGCGTCTTCCGGAAACGCGGTTTTGCGGACAATTGCTTCCTTCATAATCAATTTTTTAGGAAGCTCCTGGACTTATGCGTCGGCTTATTTCATTTTGGTTTTCCTTTTCACGTATTTTTACACCGCGGTAACGTTTGATCCGGAGTCCGTTTCAAAAAATTTGCAGCAAAGCGGGGCGTTCGTGCCCGGAATCAGGCCCGGCGCGTCCACCGCCGGTTTTTTGGGCAAAATCGTAACCCGCATAACCTTCGTCGGCGCCTTGTTTTTAGGCGTTGTCGCCGTCCTGCCCTTGGTTTTGCAGGGTTTGACCGGCATTACCACTCTTACCATCGGCGGCACAGCGCTGCTTATCGTGGTTTCGGTCGTATTGGAGACCGCCAAACAGGTTAAAGGCCAGCTTAGCTTGCGAGCGTATGAATGACGGGCGTAAAAAGAAGCCGGTCATATTTTTTTTAGGCCTTGCCGGGAGCGGTAAAGATACGCAGGCGGAAATTCTGGTTAGAAAATACAAGTTTGATGTCATAAATTCAGGCGCTATTTTAAGGTCAATCACCGGTTCTATCACGAAACTTAAAAATGGGTCGCGTGAAGAGTATGAGGTCAAAGAAATTAAAAAAATAATGAATAAAGGAGGACTGGTGCCCACGCTCACCATAGTTAGCCGCTGGCTAGGGCCGCTGCTTGAAATTATCAGGAACCAAAAACGCCATAAAGGTATAATGTTTACAGGAAGCCCGAGAAAAATAGCCGAGGCGTGGCTGCTTCATGAGTTTTTTCTAAACTGGCCAGATGCAAAGAAAAATTTTGAAGTTGCGCCAGTTGAGGTTAAAATTTCCGAGAGAGAAGTTTTCAGGAGAATCCTTGCCCGCAAACAGTGCGAAAAATGCAAGAAGATATTTTTGGCGGAGGACTCAAAATTTCTAAAAAATTGCAATGTTTGCGGAGGGCGGCTGATTAGAAGGAAGGATGATACGCACTCAAGCGTTTTAGCACGGATAAGAGAATATAAAAAATATACAGCACCAGTGATTAGGTATTTTAAGGGATTAAAAAAACTTAGAATTGTAAATGGCGAGCAGACGGTTGAGAAAGTTCATAAAGACGTTGTAAAGACGCTGGGGTTATGATTATAAAAAACCAAAAAGAGCTGAAAATTCTGCGTGAAGGCGGCAAGAAACTTGCCGCCATTTTGAATGAAATTGCGCATCATGCGGTTGCTGGCGTATCGGCCAGAGAATTGGACGCGCTTGCGGAGAAATTAATTTTAAAAGCCGGAGGCAAGCCGTCGTTTAAGGGATATAGAACGGATAATGTGCTTACGTCTTACCCGGCGTCTCTTTGCGTTTCAATAAACGACGAAGTGGTGCACGGCTTGCCGACGGACAAGGTTTTGAAAAACGGCGATGTCGTCGGGCTGGATATTGGAATGTGGTATAAGGGTTTGTGCACGGATACAGCTCTGACGGTTTTGGTTGGCAGCGGGACAAATAAATTAATTGAAGCCACGAAAAAATCTCTGGAAATCGGTATCGCCCAAATCAGCGCCGGGGCGCATGTTGGCGACATCGGCTTTGCGATTCAAAACTTTTTGGAAAAAGAAAATTTTGGTGTAGTGCGCGAATTGGTGGGGCACGGAGTTGGAAGGGCTGTGCACGAAGACCCGGAAATCCCGAATTTTGGGAAAAAAGGAACTGGCGCTGAACTTGTTGAAGGCATGGTGATTGCTTTAGAGCCAATGGCAACCGACGGCAGTCCAAAAGTAAAAATTTCTCCCGACTGTTGGACATGGGTAACCCGCGACGGCTCCCGCGCCGCCCATTTTGAGCATACGGTGGCGGTAACAAAAGATGGAGCGGAGATTCTGACCCAGTTATAGTTTATGCTAAAATAATCTTATGCCAAAACCGGATATTTATTTGTCCGTTATTGTCCCTGCATATAATGAGGCCGAGAGGTTGCCGAAAACCTTGCGGAGGTTTGATGAATATTTCGCCGCGCAGCCATACAGTTATGAAATCTTGGTTGTAAACGATGGCTCGCGCGACCTGACGGCGGAAGTCGCTAATAAGATGGTTGGCGAGATTAAAAACCTGCGGCTCATTGACCGTAAAAAAAACACAGGCAAGGGATATTCGGTGCGCGAGGGGATGCTCGCCGCGCACGGGAAAATCCGCCTTTTCGCCGACGCGGACAATGCCACCGACGTTTCCCACTTTGATAAAATGCGCCCGCTTTTTGACGGGGGATACGACGTTGTAATTTGTTCACGCGATCCGAAAGACGCCCCGGGAGCGAAGCTGGTTGTGCGCCAGCCCTTGTGGAAGGAACTTTTGGGCAATTTAGGCAATCTCTACATACAACTCCTGGCTGTCCGCGGCATCTGGGATACCCAGTGCGGCTTTAAGGCGTTTAGGGACCACGCGGCCGAGCGGATTTTTTCTTTGGCCAAAGTCAACCGCTGGGCCTTTGACGTTGAAGCGCTGGTTCTTGCGAGAAAATTAAACTATAAAATAGGAATAGTGCCCGCGGATTGGGTAAATGACCCGCGCACGGCCGTCCGTTTTTCCAGCTACTTAAACACGCTTTGGGAGGTTTTTAAAATCAGCAGAAACATAAGGAAAGGCAAATACGGCTTATGAACAAGATTGAATTTCGCAAAGATGCGGTTTCTGGGGAATGGGTTTTAGTGTCCGCCGGTGTTCAGAAAAAACCGGTTTTCTTCAGGCGCCCGGTGGAAAAGCCATTGCCCAAATCAAAATGCCCCTTTGACGACGCAAAAAGGTCAAAACAAGAAAAAGTTTTGCTTTGGATGCCCAAATCCGGAGGTAAAGATTTCAAAGACTGGTGGGTGCAGATTTTTCCGAATAAATATCCGGTCGTCGCGCGCTCCAGCATCTGCCCGCCGCTGGAAAGACGCGGCATACACGAAAAAAAGATCGGCGTCGGGTTTCAGGAAGTGATTGTGACGAGATCCCACGAAAAGCATTTCGCGCTTATGAATCGGGAGGAGATAAACTTGGTTTTGGAAGCGTACCGGTCCAGGTTTCAGGCGCTGGCCAGCGAGCCCTGCGTGGATTACATTCTTATAATCCATAACCACGGCGCCAAAGCCGGCGCAACCGTTCCTCATCCGCATTCCCAGATTTTTGCCATTCCAATAATCCCTCCGGACGTGAAAAGGAGTTTGGATGGCTCATATAAATATTTCCGCGCTCACAGGCGCTGCGTCCATTGCGATATTTTAAAAAACGAGCTTAAAGAAAAAGAGCGTATCATTTACCAAAATAAGCGCTTCGTCGTTTTGGCGCCGTACGCCTCCCGCGTTATCTACGAAACAAGAATTTTTCCAAAATTCCACGAGCCCCGTTTTGAAATTATAGACCAGGCGCAGAGAAAAGATTTATCTGACGCAATGGGCTTCGTTTTCCGTAAAATTTTCAAAAAAATTAAAAATCCTGATTATAATTTTTTCATCCACACTGCCCCGCCGAAAGAGCGGCACGCCGAGCACTATCACTGGCATGTGGAGATTTTGCCGAGAGTCGCCACTTGGGGCGGGCTTGAGCTTGGCGCGGGGATAGACGTAGTTAAAATTTCCCCGGAGGAAACGGCCAAACTTTTAAGAAGATGAAAAAAATAATCATAGCCAATTGGAAAATGAACCCGACTACGCCAAGAGCTGCTTTGCGTTTGATGGGAAAGGTTGCGCGCGGGCTTAGAGGCATCAAGAATGTTGAGGTGATTTTGGCGCCGCCGTTTGTGTTTTTGCCAATCTTGCGCCATACGCCGTACGCCATACGCCATATGTTCAAACTCGGCGCTCAAGACGTGTTTTACGAAAGAGAAGGAGCGTTCACGGGCGAGGTTGCTCCCCCGCAGCTTAAAGCGTCCGGCGCAAGGATGGTTGTCATCGGGCATTCGGAAAGGCGGGCGATGGGTGAAACGGATGACGCGGTAAATAAAAAAATAAAGGCCGTTTTGGAATCCGGCATGCGGGCCGTTTTATGCGTTGGAGAAAAGGAGCGAAAGGCCAGCGAGGTTTTTCCTAAAGTCGTCCGCGAGGAGCTTTTGGGCGGAATCCGCAAAATTAAAAAATCCCTGCTTGCAAATTTCATAATTGCCTACGAACCAGTATGGGCGATAAGCAGCAATGCTCGCGGAAAAGCCGATACTCCAAAAAACGTTTATGAGATGGCGATTTTGATACGGCGCGAGCTTTACCGCGCGCTCGGAAAGCGCGCGGCTTCAAAAATACCGGTGCTCTACGGCGGTTCGGTTGACGAGAAAAACGCCGCCGAGTTTGTCGCCAAGGGCGCAATTGACGGCCTTCTGGTCGGCGGGGCAAGCTTAAACGCTAAAAAATTTGTTAGTTTAGTAAAAGCAGTTGATAAAATAAAGTGAATTTTCGCGGCAAAAAAGTTCTTTTGAGGGTTGATTTTAATGTGCTGCCATTGAAACCGCGGGAGCCGCGGATTTTAAAAACCATCTCGACAATAAAATACCTTTTAAAGAAAAAAGCGAAAATAATTTTACTTACTCATTTGGAAACAAATGACGGTAAAACCCCGAGCACAAAAAAACTTTTTCCTTATCTCAAAAAATTTTTGCCCATGGGCGAAATAAAGCTTTTTGAAAATTTAAGAAAGTTTCCGGGGGAGAAAAAAAATGATTTAAAATTTGCAAAATATCTGGCTAATCTCGGAGATATCTATGTAAACGAAGCCTTCTCTGATTCGCATCGCAAACACGCCTCCATCGTGCTTTTGCCTAAGCTTCTGCCCTCGTCTTCCGGATTGTTATTTAAGGAGGAGATAAAAAATCTTTCCCGAGTTTTTAATCCGACCCACCCATTCACTCTTATTTTAGGAGGAGGAAAAATCGAAACAAAACTTCCTCTGTTGCGGACGCTCTTAGCTAAAACAGACTGTGTACTCCTGGGCGGGATTATCGGAAATAAATTTTTAAAGCGAAAAATGATCTCTTCCGGGAAGATTTTTCTGCCTATTGACGTGGTAGAGAGCGGAGGTCGAATTTATGACGTTGGGCCGAAAACCATTGAGAGCTGGACGCCACTTATTAACAAATCTAAACTTGTTGTCTGGAACGGCCCACTTGGTTTTCTTGAAAAAGGGTTTACAGACGGCACCAGGAAACTCGTCGCCGCTCTAAAAAAATCCAAAGCTAAAATTATTATTGGAGGTGGCGATACCGCGGATTGTCTGCCTAGAAATTTACCAAAAAACATCTTTATTTCCACCGGCGGCGGAGCAATGCTGGAGTTTTTGGCCAAGGGCACTCTCCCGGGCATTGAAGCCCTTAAGAAACAATAATATGTGGTACCGGGACGCGGAACATTTTAAAGCGAGCTCTGGGCATGAGGTAAACGGCGTATGGTTACCGCGCGTGACACGCATCCTTTCAATAAAAGCCAAACCGGCGTTGGACAATTTTTTTAAAGAAATGGAAAGCTACGCGGCGGCGGAGGAAGTGAAAAACAAATCCGCCGAGGAAGGGACGCTGGTGCATGAGACGATTCAGAAACTGGCGGTGGGCGAGTCCGTTGAGATTCCCAAAGAAGTGGAGCCGGCCGCCTCTGTCTTTCGTAAATTTCAGGAAGAGCGGCAGATTTTTTTTCATCCGGAATATGTTGAGCGCCAAATCTGGTCCGGACTCCACCGATACGCTGGGACGGTTGACGCCTTGGCCACAATCGGAGGCAAATTCGGCGTTTTAGACATTAAAACATCAACCGGATTTTATCCGGAATATAATTTACAGACAGCGGCTTACGTTTTAGCGTTGCAGGAGAACGATTTAAAGCGCGCGCTCGCTTTGCCGCGCGATATTGAGACCAGATGGATTTTGCGGGTAGACCAGCAAAAAAAATGCCTCCGTTGCGGGGCGTCTTTGCGAGAAAAAGGAGGGAGAAACAAAGTTAGAACCGCCCGGGTCAATGGCTCAAACGGAAACGGCAATGGCCATTGCGGCGCGTCGCACGAAGACCACTACTGGGGGCCGATGGAAGGCATTGTTGAGCTCCGCGAGTTTCCGTACTACTTCAAAGACATCAAAGCATTTTTGGCCGCCAAAACCCTCTGGGAATGGGAAAACGATTACTGGCTCCGACAAATTGGGTACTTGAGATGAGCCGGAACAAAAAAATCGCGGTTCTGTATCATTATGGGTGTAAAGACGGCTTTGGGGCTGCGTGGGCTGCTTGGAGAAAATTCGGCGCGCGCGCGGAGTATATTGGAGTAAATCACGACGGGTTTTTACCTAAAAATCTAAGCGGAAAAGACGTTTATCTATTGGATTTCGGCTATCCGCTGGGCATCACTAAGAAATTATTTAATATCGTTAAATCTCTCACGGCGATTGATCACCATATCAGCGTTGAAAAATCTACGAAGTCGGCGCATAAATATGTTTATAATCTTAATCATTCCGGTTCCGTGCTTGCCTGGAAATATTTTCATTCGCACAGAAAAACCCCGTTGTTACTAAAACATATTGAAGATATAGATATTTGGAAGCTAGCTTTGCCAAACACACGAGAATTAATGGCTTCGTTAGAAACTTACGATTTAGACTTTACTTTGTGGAATAAAATTGCAAGGGGTTGGGAAAATCCTCGGTTAAGAAAAAAATATTTTGCGGAAGGCAAAGCAATATTGAAATATCAAAATGAATTAATCAGGAAGGCCCTAAAAGATGCGGAGGAAGTAAAATTTATGGGCAAGCGCGCGCTCGTTGCCAATTTTGCGTTGAGTTTAAACTCCGAAATCGGGGACGCTATGCGAAAAAAAGGATTCCAGCTCGGCATTATATGGCAAAAAAGAGGGGATAAAATAGTGGTCAGCTTGCGTTCCACCAACAAAGTTGATTCATCAAAAATTGCCATAAAATTCGGCGGTGGCGGGCACAAAAAAGCTGCTTCGTTCAGATTGCCGATTAATCAAAAATTCCCATGGAAAAGAATCAAAAAATAGTTTTTATAATTCACGGGTGGGGGGGCTATCCAAAAGAGGGTTGGTTTTCTTGGTTGAAAAAAGAGTTTGAAAAAAGAGGGTTTAAAGTTTTTGTCCCAAAAATGCCGGACGCTGGCAAACCAAAAATAAATGCTTGGGTTTCTAAATTACGTAAATTAGCCAAAGATGCGGACGAAAATACCTATTTTGTCGGGCATAGCATCGGCTGTCAGGCGATTATGAGGTATTTGGAGAAGTTGCCGAAGGGCAAAAAAGTTGGAGGAGCGATTTTTGTCGCTGGGTGGACAAGCTTAACAAATCAAACTCCCGAAGAAAAACCGATAGCAAAGCCGTGGCTTGAAACCAAAATAAATTTTGCTAAAGTTAAAAAATCAGCTAAAAAATTTGTTGCAGTATTTTCAAACAACGACCCCTACGCACCGTTCTCTAAAAATTCAAAAGTTTTTAAGCAAAAACTCGGCGCAAAAATCATTTTAGAGAAAAATAAAAGCCATTTTTCTGGCAGCGACGGCGTCAAAAAATTACCTATTGTTTTGAGTGAGTTATTACAGATGGCAAAATAAATATGGATAAAAATTTTATATTGAAGATAAAACCAATAGTGGGGCGTCTTGAGAAATTGTGCCGCCCGGTTTCCATTTTTCTATACGGGTCTTGGGCAAAAGGTGATTTTACTAAGAAAAGTGATATAGAAATAGGCGTTTTAATGCTGAAGAAAAATTACATTAGCAGAAGCCAAATCGAGAGCTCGTTAAAGAGCGGCGGGATAAAAGTATACCCTTTTATATACGAGGATTTTATGAAATTAAATATAGACACCCCTTTTCAGAAAGCGCTTTATCTGCGAGATTTAATAGCAAGCGGTAAAATTTTGTATGGCGAGAATGTGTTCAGAAAATTAAAAGCACCCTCAATAAGAGTTTTAGATTTAATTCAAGAAGTGAGATTTAATTTAGGGTATGTGCTCTCGGCTGTACATTCTTATAGAAATGGCGATAGGCAACTCGCTTCCTATTTATTCTCCAAATCGTGCTTATATGGGACAAGGTGTTTAGAAATTTTACAGATGAAAAGGTTCCCATTAACTTTTTCAGCAATACACTCTTTATCTAAAAAATTAAAACTCGGCGAATATAAATTTTTAATTACGGAAGCATATAAAATGCGAACGAAACAAATCAGCACCAAAAATAGTTATTATCTTTTCAAAAACATTTCTTATTTAAATGGCATTGTTGAGCCAAGATTATTAGATTTTTATAAAAAGCATGGTAATAGCGTGCTTGTAAAATAAAATGAAAAAAAGTTTTTCACAAAAACTAATTGTCTATACGGACGGGGGGTCGCGGGGGAATCCGGGGCAGGCGGCGATTGGGGTGGTGATTTCGGACGAAAAAGGGCGCGTTATTAAAGAATACGGAGAAAAACTTGGCGTAAAAACCAACAACGAAGCAGAATATATGGCGGTGATTTTCGCGCTTAAAAAAATGAAGGCGCTTTTCGGGAAGGAAAAAATTAAAAAGATGGAGATAAATTTTAAAATGGATTCGGAGTTTGTTGTGAGGCAGCTAAACGGAGATTACAAAATTGAGGAAGAAAGATTGTTCCCGCTTTTTATTTCTGTGTGGAATTTAAAATTTGATTTCGGCAAGATTAGTTTTAGCCACGTGCCCCGCGAGAAAAACAGCGAAGCCGATCGCTTGGTCAACGAAGCGCTGAATAAGGAGCAGGGCAAGCTGTGGCAATAAAATACGCACCCTATTTTCTTTTGGCGTTTTTGGCGGGAGTCGGAGTCCGCTCGTTTTTTGAAGTCCCGCAAAATTGGATACTGGGAGGTTTGGGGTTGTCAGGAGGGATTTTACTAGTCGCAGCTGCGTCGTCTAAAATTTCTTTATCCCTACCCCCGCAAAGCGGGGGCGCACGCCCACGCCTAGAAATTTTATCCGCCGCACCTGCGACTTTGCTGATTTTCTTTTTTCTCCTCGGCGCCTTGCGTTTCTCCATTTTTGAAAACAGCATCGCAAAAGACGAGCTCCATAATCACTACGGAGAACTTTTAACTTTAAAAGGGCAGGTTATTGCAAGCGAGCCGAAGCCGAATTCCGCCAGAATGATTTTAGAAACGGATTCGGGCAGATTGTTGGTTGTTTCGCGCCCATACCCGCAATATAAATATGGAGATAAACTGGAAATTAAAGGAAAAATAGAAGAGCCGGAAAATTACGCCGGTTTTGACGTCAAAAAGTATTTGGCGAAAGATAAAGTTTACTCCCAGATGATTTTCCCGGAGATTGTAGAGGGGGAGAGTGCCGTCTCTTCGGCGAAAAATAAAGTTTTAGTTTTACTTTTCAGGGTCCGTGAAAAATTTGAGCGCAGCATTAAAAATGTTTTGCCGGAACCCCACGCTTCTTTGGCGGACGGCATGCTTTTAGGGCGCGAGGGCGTTTTACCGCAGGACATTATTGACGCGTTCAGAAATACCAGCACGATTCATATTTTGGTGCTTTCCGGGTATAACATAACAATCGTCGGCGGCGCGCTTTTGGCGTTTTTTGGTTTTTTCCTGCCGCAAATTTTCGCTTGGTCTATTTCCATTTTCGGCATCTTGGCCTTTACTTTAATGACGGGGGCGGAACCGGCCGCCGTGCGCGCCGCAATCATGGCTTTGATCGGTCTCGTTGCATTACGCGCCGGGCGGAAAACCTTGCCGCTTTTATCTTTGCTTTGGGCGGCTTTTTTTATGATTTTGACAAACCCGATGTATTTAAGGTTTGACCGCGGCTTTCAGCTTTCTTCCATGGCGACGCTCGGCCTCATTTTGCTTTCTGGATTTTTCCAAAAAAAGTTTTGGTTTTTCCCAAAATTTTTGGGCATACGGGAAACAGCGGCCGCCTCCGCTTCGGCTCAGCTTTTTGTTTTGCCGCTTTTAACTTCTTGGGGCAACGCCGTTTCAATATTTTCCCTGCCTGCGAATATTTTGGTCGTGACTGCCGTGCCTGCGGTAATGTTTTTTGGGTTTCTGGGCGCTTTGGGCGGATTTATCTCCGGAGTTTTGGGGCAGGCGCTGGTCGCGCCGGCCTATATTTTAATTTCATGCCAGCTTTTTTTGGTTAAATTTTTCTCCGGGCTCATATGAAAGATTTTTTCAGACTAAACGGCAAAAAGATTTTCCTTGCGGCTTTGGCGCTGTCGGCGTCTCTTTTTTATGTTTCAGCGCTGGCATTTTATCAAAATCAGGGAAGGGCGGAGCTCACGGTCAGTTTTTTTGACGTAGGGCAGGGGGACGCGATTTTTATTGAAGCCAGCGACGGCACGCAGATTTTAATCGACGGCGGCCCGCCAAACCGAATTTTACCTCTTTTGGGGGAGAGAATGCCGTATTTTGACAAATATATTGACGTGGTTGTGCTTACGCATCCGCACGCCGACCACGTTTCCGGACTCATTGAAGTTTTGGAGAAATATAATGTCGGCATGATTATAGAAAGCGGCGTGGACTATCATACAGCCGAGGCGAAAATGTTTCAGGAGCTGGTCAAAGAAGAAAATATTAAGTCAGTAATTATTGACCGTCCGGTTGATTTAAACTTTTATGACGGAGCGGTTTTGAGATTTATTTACCCAGAGGAATCTTTTGTCGGAAAAACCCTCCAAAACGTGCACGATGCCGCTTTGGTTGCCGAGCTTGATTTTGACGGAAAGAAAATATTGTTTATGTCGGACGCGGAAAAAAATTTAGAGAAGCGTTTGGTAAGCGAAGGTAAAATCGGCGATATGGATGTTTTAAAAACTGGACATCACGGGTCAAAAACCTCCAGCAATGACTTTTTTCTTAACGCTGCGAAACCAGAATACGCAATAATTTCGTTAGGCGCGCGGAACCGCTACGGCCACCCGCATCCAGATGTTCTTTCGCGCCTCGCCGCTTCCGGCGCCCAAGTTCTCCGCACCGATTTGGACGGCACGATCACTCTAAAAATCCATAACGGCGAGCTTTCTTTGCAAAAAGAAAAATAATCTGCTATATTTTCAAAATATGCAGAAACCGCAAAAAGAAAGAACAGTAGTACTGGTTAAACCGGAAGGGGTAATACTCGGCTTGATTGGAGAAATAATCTCGCGTTTTGAAAAGCGGGGGCTTAAAATCATTGCGCTGAAAATGGTTTGGCCGACCAAGGAACACATTGACGAGCATTATCCTTCCCATAACGCGTGGTTTCAATCTGTTGGCTCGCGCACGAGAGAATTTTTTAAAAATAAAAATATTAGCGCAAGAGAACACTTTGGAACCGATGACGATATTGAAATAGGCAGGCAAATCAAGGGCTGGCTGGCCGACCATCTTACATCCGGGCCGGTTGTGGCGTTTATTATAGAAGGGGTGCATGCTATAAATGTAGTGCGCAAAATTGTCGGCCATACTTACCCGGTTGAAGCATTGCCCGGAACGATAAGAGGCGATTTTTCCATTGATACTCCTTCGTCGGCTAATGTTGAAAAAAGAGCGGTTAAAAATATAGTTCATGCCTCCGGCAACGAGGCGGAGGCCAAACATGAAATTGAACACTGGTTTTCTCCGGAGGAAATTCACGATTATAAGCGCGCTGACGAGCACGTGATGTTTTGATGAAATTTATTTTTAACTCACAGGCTTTTATGGTCTTGCTGTTGGCGTTTATTTTATTGAGCCACGGCCTGGCTTTGTGGTTTGACCTTTATTATCTTTTTTGGTGGCTGGATACGGCGCTTCATTTTTTGGGAGGTGCTTGGATAGTTTTAGTTTTTAATTTTTTAATGAAACATTTTGGTTTGGATTTAACGGCCGCGCGCGCGCGGCCAGCGCTTCTTATAATATTTTTGGGTTTTGTGGCGCTCCTCGGAGTTTTGTGGGAATTTTTTGAATTTGGCGTGAACCGCTACATCGTGCATATCGGCTTTATAACTTATGAAGACACGCTTTCCGACCTATTTTTTGATTTATTGGGCGGAGCTCTGGCTTTTCTTATAATCTTATGACCAAGCTTTCTTTTTACGGCGCCGCGCAGGAAGTCACAGGAAGCTGTTTTTTGTTAGATAGCGGCTCCGCCAGCCAGCGGACTAGGATTTTGATAGACTGCGGGCTTTTCCAGTGCCCGAAATTCTGCGATGTCCGAAGCCATGACCCATTCAAGTTTGACCCAAAAAGCATAGAGGCGCTTTTTGCGACCCACGCGCACGTTGACCACACCGGTAGAATCCCCAAGCTGATAAAAGAGGGCTTTCGCGGAAAAATTTATTCAACCCATCCCACCAAAGATTTGGCGGAGCTGATGCTCAAAGACAGCGTCGGTGTCATGGCTAAAGAGGCCGAGCGAGAGGGCAATGCGATTCCTTACACCGAAGAAGACGTTGGCCGCGCTATGTCTTTTTGGGAGGGGAGAAACTATCACGATAAAATTCAAATCGGAAATTTCGAAGTTGTTTTCTACGACGCCGGCCACGTTTTGGGTTCCGCGATGGTTTTTGTGGAATGTCCCTCGACTACGCTCGGGATGAACAAAAAAGTTTTGTTCACCGGAGATTTGGGCAACCCGGCCAATCCATTGCTTAACGGCTTTGAAAAAGTCTTGGGCGCAGAGATTTTGGTTTTGGAATCCACTTACGGCGACCGCGAGCACGAGGGCATTGAAGAAAAAAAATTAAAACTGGAGAGAGCTATAGAGCAAAGCGTAGTTCGTGGCGGAGTGCTTATGATACCGGCGTTTTCTTTGGAAAAAACGCAGGAACTTCTCTGGGAAATATCCGATATGTTGAGAAAAAAACAGGTCCCGAATATCCCGATTTTCTTGGATAGCCCTCTTGCTATCCGCGCAACGGAAGTTTACCAAAAATATTATTCTTATCTGAACAGGGCCTATGTTGATAAAAAATCTTTTTCATTTTTAAATTTCCCGCAGGTCCATGTGGCTCTGACGACGGATGAATCCAAAAAAATAAATGATGTGCCGGCGCCAAAAGTTATTATTGCCGGAAGCGGGATGTCCACCGGAGGGAGGATTTTGCACCACGAAAGAAGATATCTGCAGGACCCCAAAAGCACAATCTTATTTATCGGCTACCAGGCGCCTGGCTCTTTGGGGAGAAGAATTCAGGATGGGGCGAATGAAGTTACACTTTTCGGCGAAAAAGTTCCGATTCGTTGTCATAAAGAGACCATCTATGGCTATTCTGCGCACCCTGACTACGCAACGCTCTTTGAATTTGTCCGCGAGAAATCCGACACCCTAAAAAAAATTTACACCACCCACGGCGAGCCGAAATCCTCTTTGGCTTTGGTCCAAAAACTCCGCGACAATCTGGGCATCCCGGCCTTCGCCCCAAAATACGGCGAGAGTGTGGAGATTTAAACAAGCGCCTTTACTTTCTAATAATTTTATAATATGATATCTGATATGAAAAAATTTATCTTATTTTTACCAGAATTGACTGTTTTTGGTTTAGGATTTGCTTTGTTTAAATTCTTGATTAGAGGCAGAAAGCCGCTGGATCCGCAAAAAACCTGGGATTTGATTACAAAACCATGCGTGTTTAGAAAATGGTTTGAGGATCATTATCCGCCAAAAATGTTTAGAAAATTTATCATCTCCTGCTACCGACATACTTTAATGTACAAAAGCCACTCCTACGGCATATCCAAGCATTACGATATTTCTAACGAATTTTATAAGCTCTTCCTTGATAAAAAGTATATGTTTTACAGTTGCGCCGACTTTATAAAATCAACCGAAAGCCTTGAAGAAGCGCAAGAAAATAAGGCCAATTATTTAGTTAATCTAATTGATCCAAGGCCAGGAGAAAAAATTTTAGATTTAGGATGCGGCTGGGGCGGCATGTTACAAAAAATTTACGAAGTTACTGGCGACAAAGAAAATTTGATTGGCTATACTTTATCCGAAGAACAAAAAAAATATATTAGCGAGAAATATGATTTTCGTGTTGAACTCAATGATTTTATAACCACGAAATACCAGGAAAACTATTTTGATAAAATTTTCTCTATTGGAAGCTGGGAACATGTAAGACCAAAAGACCTGTTGTCCTTATCTCAAAAATTGCGTAAGGCCATAAAATCTAACGGCAGGATAGTCCATCACTTTTTCTGTCAAATAGAAGACGTACCTCATTCAAACGCGCTGGCAGGAGGGTTTGATATTTTTCCCGGATCCGAACTTTCTTCGCTTCGAAATCATTTAAATATCTTTGAGAAGGCCGGCTTTAGGATTGTTCACCATTCAATTCACGATTACCGTCCTACTTTGAGAGCCTGGTTTGAACGATTAGCAGAAAATAAAAACAGGGCTATAGAACTGGTTGGGTTAAAAAATTATAACAAATACCTTTGTTTTTTTGCCGGCATATGGAAACTTTTTGATGACCACAACCTGTTGGTAATGAGATTTGTGTTGGAGCCAGATTCTACAGAGTAAAAGCTAAAGATCCGTGCTTGCCCGGGGTATAGAAGCTCTTGCCCCAAAATACGGCGAGAGTGTGGAGATGTGAGGCGAGTTTTTGCGGTTTGACTTTCGTCGCGCGGCTTGATAATATTACATTATGACACAATTATTGCTTAAAAAAGAGTACAAAGAATTGCTTGGCGAAAAAGAGCAAGCAGAGAAAGAATTGCGCTGGTTTTTAGTTAAGAAATTATGGGTCACAAAACACTTTGATGAACTGAAAGGCATCGCAAGATTAAAGCTTCACGGAGGACCAAAAAACCTATCTTCTAAATTAGATAATTATTTGTA
>MFHE01000010.1:153975-154117 GCA_001778495.1 Candidatus Giovannonibacteria bacterium RIFCSPHIGHO2_01_FULL_45_24 | reverse complement strand
TTGCCCAGTGGCTTTGCGAAAACTGGAAGGCAGGAAAATAATTTCTGCTCCTTTTTTCATTAAATCTCTAAAATATTCTGGATACCTCAAATCAACGCAGATTCCAACACCCATTTTTGTACTGTCCAATTCGAAAAATCCT
>MFHE01000010.1:0-153897 GCA_001778495.1 Candidatus Giovannonibacteria bacterium RIFCSPHIGHO2_01_FULL_45_24 | reverse complement strand
TTGTAGCGATAAACAATTTTCCCTTGTCTATCAATTACAAAACAAGTATTTTTTGGTTTATTTGCCAATTCGTCTAAAAATAAAATACTGCCAAGAATAATGTTGACCTGTTTTGTTTTTGCCAGTTCCTGAAAAGCCGTTAGATAACGAGAAGATGACTTTTCCACTTTTGCAATCTCGTCATCGCCTGAATATAAAAAAACTTCTGGCAAGCAAATAACATCAGCTTTTTGCGCTATTGCTTCTGCAATGTGTTTGTTGGCTTTCTGAAGATTGACTTCCTTGTCGTCGCCCGAACCAATTTGTATCAGTGAAATTTTCATACGATTAGTTGTTCGATTGAAACATCCAATGCTTTGGCGATCTTGGCGACCGTTTCAATCGTCGTCGGGTTAGACGTTGCGCCGGATTCAATTTTAATAATCACATCTTTTCCCAACTGGCGGAAGCGGGAGGATTCGAACCTCCGAGCCGCTTGCGCGGCTTCCGGTTTTCGAAACCGGTGCATTCGTCCGCTCTGCCACGCTTCCAAATTTTTTTCCGCCCAGGAGGAGTTGAACCTCCAACCTTGTCCTTAAGAGGGACCTGCTCTGCCAATTGAGCTATGGGCGGCTGTGCTTGCCGGCAGGCAAGATTTTTGAATTGTAATAAATTTTGCCACAAAAATCAAAACATGTTAAGCTCTTTTACATAATGAATCAGCTGATTAACTTATTTGATAAATACGGCTTATATTTTTTTCTCGGGCTTTTGGCGCTGAATCTCGCCGCCCTTGCGTGGGTTTTTATTTTGCGCAGAAATTTCAAGATAATTTTTAAAAACCAGCCGTCCAGCGGGCTGGATTTGGAAAAAGTTCTGCTGGATTTAAGAGACCGCCAAAATTCTGCGGATAAAACCTTTGAGGAACTAAAAGGTAGGATAAAGTTTTTGGAAGACGCTTTGCCCAAAGGCATCCGCAAGGTCGGGCTTGTGAGATACAATCCTTTTTCGGACACCGGCGGCGACCAAAGCTTCGCTTTGGCGCTTTTAAACGACAAAAACGACGGTGTTGTAATTTCTTCTCTTTACGGAAGGGAGATGAACAGGATTTACGCCAAGCCGATACAGGGGGGCGGGTCGCAGTATCAATTAACGGAAGAAGAAAGAACGGCCATACAAGATGCAAAGTAGACCGCCAATCGTAGTCGTGATGGGGCACATTGACCACGGCAAGACAACGCTTTTGGATTATATAAGAAAATCTAATGTTGTGGCCGGTGAATCCGGAGGCATAACCCAGCACATAGGCGCTTATGAAGTTGAACACGCCGGCAAAAAAATAACCCTTTTGGATACTCCCGGGCACGAGGCGTTTTCCAAAATGCGCTCGCGTGGGGCAGAAGTGGCGGACATCGCCATATTGGTCGTTGCGGCGGACGACGGGGTTAAACCGCAAACGGAGGAAGCGCTGGCGGCCATAAAAAGCGCTGGCATCCCTTTTTTAGTCGCGATAAATAAGATTGACAAGCCGGCGGCGGATCCGGAGCGGATGAAAAACGAGCTTGCCAAAAAAGAGGTTTTTTTGGAAGGGCGCGGTGGCAACGTGCCATTTATTGAAATTTCGGCAAAGCAGGGCACGGGAGTGGACAAGCTCTTGGAAACCATTTTGCTCATGGCCGAGATGGAAAGTCTCCAAGCCGACACCAAAGCGTTCGCGACAGGGGTGGTTATTGAATCGCACCGCGACCAGAGGCGCGGAGTGACATCCACTTTGCTCATAAGAAACGGAACTTTGAAAAAAGGCGAGTATGTCGCCGCCGGAGGCGCGGTCGCCAAAGCGAGGATTTTGGAAGATTTCAAAGGCGGCCCGATAGATTCCGCCAGCCCGTCTTTGCCCGTCTTGGTAGTCGGTTTTGACAAGCCGCCGCAGGTGGGAGCGGAGTTTAAAGCGTTTTTCTCTCAAAAAGAAGCAATTGATGCCGCCCGCGCCGCCGGAGAAAAACCCGCGCCCGGCTCCTCGAAACCGCCTGGCGGCTTTATAGGCCTTGTCATCAAAGCCGATGTTTCGGGCTCGGCAGAGGCGATTGAACACGAAGCAGCAAAGCTGAAAGATATAAAAATATTGCGCTCCGAAGTCGGCGATGTGTCCGAAAACGACATCAAGCTCGCCTCATCTGCGGCCAATCCGCTGATTCTGGCTTTCAAAGTCGCGCTTTCATCAAACCTGCGGGAGCTTGCTTTGCGGCTTGGCGTGGAGGTGGCATCGTTTGAAATCGTATACGAGCTGGCGGATTTTCTTAAGAAAAAAATAGAAGCGCTCTCGCCAAAAGAAGAAATAACTAAAATTCTTGGACACGCCAAGATACTCAAAATTTTTAGGGCGGACGGCAAAACACAGATAATAGGCGGAAAAGTTCAGGAAGGACTGATTCGTCGCGGGGCGGAATTCGGCGTTTTTCGCCGCGAGAAAAAAATAGGAGATGGAAAAATAGAAAATCTCCAAGAGGGGCGGGTAAACGTCTCCGAGATTGAAGCCGGAAAAGAATTCGGGGCGCTTGCGAGCTCAAAGATATCAATAGCCGAAGGAGACGAGTTGGAAATTTTGTGCTGATGGCGCACCAAGCGGAAAGATTTTCGTCTTTTTTAAAACGCGAACTCAACAGATTTTTACAGCGAAACACTCCGCATGACGAAGGCGTGTTTATTTCCGTTGCGAAAATTTACGCGCCCGAAAGGTCGGACAAAGCCGAAGTTGCCATATCTGTCTTCCCCGAAAAGGCGGCGAAGGAAGTTTTAAAATCAGTAAAGAAACTTACCGGAGAAGCGCGCAAGTACCTTGCTTCGCGCTCGCGCCGCCGGTTTATACCCAAAATAATTTTTTTGGGAGAAGAAGACGCGGAGAGGACTATCCGGCTTGAAAAATTGCTGGAAAAAGTCAAGAATGAATAAATGGCGCCGTGGCGAAGTGGCTAACGCGGCGGTCTGCAAAACCGCTATACGAGGGTTCAATTCCCTCCGGCGCCTCCAACTCCGCCAACATTCCATGCCTCCGTGGCGGAATTGGCATACGCGTCCCGTTTAGAGCGGGATCCCGAAAGGGTTAGAGGTTCAAATCCTCTCGGAGGCAAAAACCGCGGCCATGGTTTAGTGGCAGAATGTGTCCTTGCCAAGGACAAGACGCGAGTTCGATTCTCGCTGGCCGCAAAAAAAGTTTGACATAGATTGTTTTTATTATTAATTTAAGTAATATGCTAAGGAAAATTACATTAGACGATTTAGCTAGAATGGTAAAAGTCGGTTTTGACGAAACCGCCAAAAAAGTTGACATGGACAAGCGTTTTGAACAAGTGGACAAACGTTTTGAACAGGTTGATAAGCGGTTTGATCGGCTTGAAACAAGAATGGATAGATTTGAGACAAGATTGGCTCATATTGACGCCAGGATAACTGTAATTGAGCGGGATATTGCAGAAATACGGAAAGAGCTTATCCCGCGCATGGAAATCGAAGACATTATGGCGCGCCTTTCTCTGGTAGAAAGGAAGCTTGGAATAAAAAGCGGCAAATAAAACATCGGCTCAAACCATATTTTGTAGAAGCAGAAAAGAAAAATTTTAATCATTTGATTTAGAGTAATGAATGGCCTGAAATAGAGCCTTTTTGATTGTTTTCGGTTGAGCTTGACAGGATAGACGTAATATGCTACACTTAGCGCATGATTTGAGGTGATGAATTATCCTTCAAATTACTGATAGCTCTTTGATAAGACGGGAGAAAAAAGCGGAAAATCCTCTTTGTTTACTCTGTGAGTAGCGCATTGGACATCTAATTTAGGTATCTACGCTGATGAGTGGATCCGTGAAAGCAAGCAGTAATCTCACTCTCCCGCCAAGTTCCAACCTAAGCCCCTTGCAGTGGTAATATCGCTGCGAGGGGCTTCTTCTTTTTCATAATTCAAAGAACAAAGAATTTGCCGCCAAGACTGAAATTCGGTAGAATTTCAGTAAATCCGAATTCCGCCAAAGAAAAACTTGAAATTGTCAGCGGTGCAGCTCCCCGATACCATCCGCCTTCGGCGGAGCTACGGGGCAGGCCGCCGCCTTTAAGACAAAACAAAAATAAAGCCGAATGTTGCGAGTCCGAATATGTCAAAAAATTCAGGGCGTATTCGCATAATTTTTTTGCCGGAGGAGAGATTCGAACTCTCACGCCTTTCGGCACTCGATCTTAAGTCGAGCGTGTCTGCCGTTCCACCACTCCGGCATAGTTAGCGCGTAGGTAATTTGCTAGGTTGAGACCGGCGGATTTAGTTCCTGGCAGGACGACGGGGAAGGGATTGGGATGGAAGGGTTCTCGCCCAAAATAGTCCTGTAAATTGCAAACGTGATTCCCCACATTGCCAGCATCGCAAAGAGTCCGACAAGCCCGTAGATAATGTAGTTTTTGGCTGCCGCCAGTTTTTTTTCGTCCCCAGCCCCGCCTGCAATTACATATTGTATCGCTCCCCACGAAAAAACAACCGTGGCAACGATGAAGAGCAGGGCCTCCACTTGCCCCAAGACGACGACAATCCTGCAGATTATGGTTGTGATAGTCATTTAAAAAAGTTTTGTAAAACCGCGATAATTGCTTTGGCCGAGGTCATAACGACAAGGCCGACTATTCCCCAAGTCATGTGCTTTTTTCCTCTGGCGCGGGTTTTGAAGCTCATCCCGCCGGATGCGCTCGCTTCCCCCGCCGAAGCCCCGGCGATGAACTCCACAACTCCGAAGAGAAACACCACGGCGGCCAAAGCAAAAAGCAAGATTGTTATGGGGTCAATGATTGACATCTGCACGATGCCAATAATGTCGTCTATAGTTTTGGCTTGGGCCTGCGGCATCGGCGCTTTTTAAATCGGCCGGACGTCGCCCGGGCCGCCGGGGATTGTTCCTCCCCCGACTCCGAATTGCGCGACTATCGCTCTAACCACTCCCCAGATTGCTATCATAACGAAAAGCCCGACTAGCCCGAAGATGATAAATCTGCGGCCGTCCGCCAATTTTTCCTCGTCCCCGCCGGCGGTAACGTATCTGATGACGCCCCAAAGGAAAACAACGGTGGCGACTATCATAAGAATCGGGATGGCCCGGTTCAAAACGGCTTCAAGCTGCCCCAGGATTGATATCACGTCCGCCGCGTAAGCGAAAAGCGGCAGAACCAAAGCGGAGCTTATTGTGATTTGCGCTAAAGTTTTCTTATTCATAATTTTGTTTAAGTATAATTCTAATCTGCTAATGATGTGCGAATGCTGCTAATTATATCCCGCCTTCGGCGGGACGACCTTTTTTAATTTTTAAAGTTTCTTAGCGAAATCCACTATGGCGCTGGCGATGGCGTAAGCGCCCACCAGAAGCGCCGTCCCGACAATTGTCCAATAAAAAGTTGATTTGGCTTTTTTGAGCTGTTCGTCGTTGCCCCTTGCCGATACGAAGAGAAACCCCGACCAAATCAGAAACACGGTTGCCAATGGGATTCCTATCTTAACCATAAGGTCGGCGAATCCCTTAACTACGTCGGCGAAAGAACCTGCTTTAATCGGGTTTTCAATCCTATAAAACGGCTCATCGGCCATCGCCCGGACTCCTAAATTCACTATAGCATAAACAAGGCCGAAAAGGAAGAACTTCGCGCGATTTAGCATGGGTTTATTATACATATTTTTAAGGGAAAACCACATGGATATGGTTTAGCCGCCTAAGCTCGGCTTCCGTGAACGGCGCGCCCCCGTTGCTTATCAAACAACTGGTATTGCTTGAACGAAGCTTTCCATCCTGGCTTTCGCATATTGCCTCTTTAGATAAAAAACTCGCTCTCTGCCGCAGCGCCGTAAGTTCCGCAATTTCAACGGGGCCGGAGCAAGACGGTTTAATGTCAACTACTGGCTTTCCTGTGCCGTGAGTCTGATGAATTGTGCCTTCGCCTTCCGTTCCTCCGCTTATGCAAAATCCTCCGGACGTCGCCAGCGCTTTAAGCCCGGCGGCCGCGCCCAGCGGCAGGCCTTTAAGGTCGGTGCAATTTGCCGTTTGCGTTTCCGTGCACGGGTCCTTATTAATTTCTATGCCGGTATTTTCAAAATACGCCCTTGCTTCTTCTTCTGTTTGAAACGTCCCCGCCGGAGGAGTAATGGGCGGCGGCGGCGCGACCGGAGGCGGGGTCACAATCGGCGCGGGGCAGGCGTAAGTTGACTCCCATGCCCAGGAAAGCCCCCCTTGCCCCAGAGTGTGGATGATGGTATTCACTATTAGCCACGCTCCGAAGGCAATGAAAATTCCCAAGACGCTTGAGGTGAGTATTTTTTTGCCTTTTTCAATCTGCGCCGGGTTGCCGGAGCTGGTTAGCCAGACGATGCCTCCCGCAAGAAGCGCGAGCGCCAAAATCGGAAGAGCAAGCCCTTTGAGCAAAAAATCAACTATGTTGCCTGCCAAATACCAGAGATAGCATGGGTCGCACGCAGGCAGTCCTTCAAAGCCGCAGGGGACTAAACCGATTTCCAGCGGCGCGGCCAGAGCCGGAGCGGCGATTAAAACGAGCAAGCCGCAAAAAAATAAAATTCTAGGCGTCATAATTCGCTAAGCCGGCTTCCGGCCTTTTCCAGGGCGTCGCGCAATGTCGTAAAGCGGCCCGTGGCGGCGTCCTCTATTAATTCTCTAAAAATCCCGTCGGTCTTCTGTGGGTCGGGGTTTGGCCAGATTTGCAGCGCCAAAACGGATTCGGCGAAAGCCGCTCTTGCGGACTCTTTGAAATAATCCGGCAAAACGTCGCGGCGGAGTGACACGTTTGCCGCTTTGTCCGCGTAGGCGGCGGAATTTTCTTGCTCGCTTAAAAATTTTATAAATTCCCAGGATTGCCTTTGGTTCCGCGAAGTTTTCGGCACCGCAAGCGCGAAAACTTCGCCGGCGGTTATGTTTTTGGGGGCGTCTGCAAGCTGCGGCAGAGGGCTTACTCCGAAAGACAGATGCGGATTTTTGCTTGTTATCTCAACATACTCCGATATCCGCCCAAGATACATCGCGAGCTTCCCTGCTATAAAAAACTCCTTCGCTTCCGGCAGGGCGCCTGACCAGCTTTGGGCGGTTTTTCTCGGATTCGCGAAATCAGCCATAAATCTCAAGGACGATTCCGCCGGCCGCAGACTCGTCTGCCCGATATTTAAGGGATTGTTTAAGACAATCTCGCCAGAATTATTTATTATTTTCTCGCCCGACTGGAGAAACAAAGCCGTCAAAACCAAGGGAGCGTTTTTGATGTTTATTCCTCTCCCCAAAGCCGCGCCGGAGATAAGGATATTGCCGGAAGAATCTTTTTTTGTAAATTTAGTTGCGTCGGCAAGAAATTCATCCCAAGTTTTTGGCGGAAGCGTGAGCAGATTTTTTGAAAAAAGGTCTTTGTTCCAGTAAAGCGCCGCCGCGTCGGCGTAAAACGGCGCGCCAAGAACCTCGTTTTTGTCTCCCAAAAACGCCGCGCCCGCATCAATGTAATTTTGCCGGATTTCTCTTTCCGTAAAAAGGATCGGCGGGGCGGAGGCGAGCTTGTCTTTGTGTTTTTTAAGATAACCGGCCGGGAAAACTATTATGTCGGGCGCGTTGCCGCCGGCTAGGGCGTTTAAGAAGTCGTTTTCAAAATTTTCCGGGGCGACTTTTTTGTAGCGGACTTCAAAATCCGGCCTGCTCTCCGAAAATTTTAAAATAAGGTCGCGCATTAAAACCTCGTCGCCGAATCCCCACATCACCAAATTCGCGGCGATTCCTTCGTCCGTGCGCAGGCCCGGTATTGCGCCGATAAATACCAAAACGACAACGACCGCCAGTATTACTGCCCCGCCGACTATCGCTATCTGCAGTTTATCCATTATTTATTAAAAATTAAGCAGTAATGGTGCGAGCCAGCCGCGAATTCCTTGAAGAATTGAAACCCAGCGCTCTCTAAATTTTTTCTGGATTCTTCGCGGCTTATTCTGTGCTCAAGCGGAGGAACGGCTCCGGAGGCGCTGTCTTCCCATTCCACCACCATCGCGCTCCCGCCCTTTTTTAAAATTCTGTAAGCTTCTTTGGCTACCGCGTTTTTGTCTTCCGCCTGAAAAAGTATGTTGGCGATAAGAACTTTGTCCGCGCTTTCGTCGCGCAAACCGGAGCCCTGTGGAAGCTCCAAATCGGCGCGCTGGGGCTCAATGTTAAAAAGATGGAAAAGTTTTATTTTGGCGCGCGTTGCTTCAAGCGCTTCCGGGCGGATGTCCAGCGCGTATATTTTGCCCTGCGGGCCGACTCTCTGCCCCAAGGGCAACGAAAAAAAACCAGCCCCGCAGCCGAAATCGGCGACTTTGTCGCCCGGGCGGATGTCCCACACTCCTAAAACCTCTTCGGGCTTCATAAACCCATCTGGCATACAGGAGTATTATAACACATTTCTTATTTCCTCTGCCTGCGGATGAAAGCGGGGATTGAGTCCCAGTCGGAGTCCTCTTCGGGCGCTTGGGGGAGCACTTTTTTGGCTCCGTTTTGTGGTGATGGCTGCTGGACAATTTTGGGAGCGGATTGTTGAGTTACTTTCATCGGCCCGAAAAGCGTAGCCGATTTGCCGACATGGTCGTCCGGAAAGCCGGAGGCAATGACCGTTATTTTTATATCTCCTTTTTTAAGCCGTTCGTCCTGAATCGCGCCGAAGATGACTTTGGCGTCTTGGTCTATTGAAGAGGTGATGATTTTCGCGGCCTCGTTTATTTCCCACATTGTGAGGTCCGGCCCGCCGGAAACGGCGAAAAGCACCCCGCGCGCCCCGTTTATTGAAATATCCAAAAGAGGGGAACTGACCGCGGCCCGGGCGGCTTCTTCGGCGCGCGCTTCGCCCCGTCCGTGGCCGATGCCCATGAGCGCTGAGCCGGCGTTTTGCATTACGGCGCGGACGTCGGCGAAATCAACGTTGATTATCCCGGGGACGGTTATGAGGTCGGAGATGCTTTCAACGGCGTGGCGCAAGACTTCGTCGCACATGGCGAAAGCGGAAAGAAAAGGCGTGCTTTTGGCGACAATGGAAAGCAGTTTATCGTTTGGAATCACAATCAGCGCGTCCACCGCTTCGCGGAGCTTGATCAGCCCTCCTTCGGCGATGCGAGAGCGCTCCAGCCCTTCAAAAGCGAATGGTTTTGTGACAACGCCGATAGCCAGCGCGCCGTCTGCTTTTGCGGCTTGGGCGACTATCGGCGCGACTCCCGTGCCTGTTCCTCCGCCCATCCCGCAGGTTATAAACACCATGTCCGCGCCCTTGAGCGCTTCGTGGATTTCATCTTTTGTTTCTTCCGCCGCCTGCCTGCCGAGTTCTACATTCATCCCCGTGCCAAGCCCTTTGGTTATTCCTTTGCCTATCCTGATTTTTTTGTGAGCCATGCTTTGATGCAGGTCCTGCGCGTCTGTATTTACCGCGATAAATTCAACCCCGCGCACTTTGGAGCGGATCATGTGATTTACCGCGTTTTTCCCGGACCCGCCAACGCCAACGACTTTTATCCGGGCAAAAGATTCAATATCTGGTTTAATATGCGGCATAATTTTTGATTTAGTAAAACAACTCCATATTAGCGACAGAGTAAAATAGCGCAAGGTTGACCCCCACACCAAAATGTGTTGGTGTGGCGATTTTTTTATTTTTGAACGGCTATTTTTATGCCAAATTTTTCTTGGAGTACGGATTTTATTTGGTCCACTTCCGCTTTCAGAATTATAAATTCTTCTTTATTTCTGACCTCAAATCGGCTATCTCTGTTTCTATTTTCTGAAGTTTATATTCAACAGCTTCAATGATAGCCCCTTGATATTGGCTGAATTTTTTATCTAATGTTTCTTCTAAATCCTTTTTTGTGATTGAATCTGCCATATTTAAATACTACCATGTTGCGTATTTACAAGCTATGGCAAAAAAGCGCGGAGCCAGTGAAAGAGCGAGCCTGTCCGTCCGCGGAAAAATGGCGAAGTGTTAGAGTTGTGGTCCAAAGCCATAAGCGCTGCGCCGACAGCGACAGACCAGGCCGGATTTTTAACTTTTTCTTTGAACCCCCCGAGATTCTCCGGCTCGGCGACTCGGGCGTGGAGCTTAAGCCGCTCTTTCGCCAAAATTTCTATGCCCGGCAAGTTCGCGCCTCCGCCCACGAGCGCCACGCCGGAAGCCAAAAGGCCGGCGCGCTCATATTTTTTTAAATGTTTTTCAGCCAGCTCAAAAATATCGTCCAGTCGCGCTTCTATGATTTCAGAAAGCTTTTTTTTGGAGTAAGCCCCGTAAACTAAATCCTCCCCTCCGCGCGCAGTTTTTTTGGGTGGCGCGCTTTCCTGGCGCAAAGAACCGTAATTTATTTTTAGCTTCTCCGCTTCTTCAAGAGTCGTGCGGAATCCCGTCGCAATATCATGAGTGATATTCGCCGACCCGAAAGGCAGAACCTCCAGCGAATAGGGGAGCCCTTCTTCAAAGAGTATTATTGAGGTGGTGGTTGAGCCGATGTCCATTAGCATCACGCCGACCTCTTTTTCCCGTTCGTCCAAAACCGCTTTCGCCGCCGCCAAGGGGCTCGCGATGACCTCTTCTATGTTTATGTCTGCTTCGTCAAAGGCCTTTATGGCGTTTTTAAGACTTTGCGAAAAAGCGGTAATAAATAAAACCTCCGCTTCCAGCCGGACTCCGACAAGCCCAACAGGGTCGCGCGCAAGAACTTCATTGTCCACGCGATAAACTATCGGGAATTTATGGAGGATTTCCTTATTTTGCAATCTGCTTAAATTGGCCTCGCTGGCCTGCACGGCTCTGGAGGCGTCTTCTTTGGTAACCTCGCTGTCGGCCCTTGACACCGCGACCAATCCTTTTGATTTTTGAAAAGCAAGCCCCGCGCCGCCGATGCCAACGTGCGCGCCGCGGCTTTTTATGCCGGTGGATTTCTCCAGCGCCCCCACGGCTTCTTTAATCGCCTGCCCCGCTTCCTCCGGCTCGGCGATCGTCCCTTTTCTGATTCCTTTTCCGAGCGACGCCCCGACGCCGATTACCCGCGCAGCGCTTTCTCCGAGGACGGTCTCTACGGCGACCGCTTTGACCGAATCGGTGCCTAAATCTATTCCGATTGCTCCCGATTGGCGCATTATTTTAATTTAAGTATTTTTAATGTTTTTAATTCTTTTCTCCTCATTATTTTGTAGCTTCTCTCTGTTTTGTGGTTAAAACCCAAGAGATGGAGCGCGCCGTGCGTAAAGAGACGCGGCAGATTTTTTTCAGCGGCCTGCCTCGCCGGTAGGCGGGCGTTTAAAAAAATTTCCCCCCTGTTTTTCTCCAGCAAAAATGAAAGCACGTCCGCGGTTTTATTTTTACTTCTGTAAATCCTGTTCAGCCGCCGCATAAAAGAGGGGGGGGCGAAAACTACGCTCAACTCAAAATTTTTGCGCGCGGAAAATGTTTTATTGTAAATCCTTTTCAGAATTTTTGTGTCCTTTGGGGACTTGGCAAGGTTTTTAAACTCAATCATGCCGGCTTCTTGAGCTCCCTCTGGAGCATTTCGGAGATTCGGTCGCCCGAGGCCTTATTTTTGAGCGTGGGCATAATTATTTTCATAACCTTCCCGAAATCCGCTTCGGATGCGGCTCCCGCCTCCCGTATGCCCGCAAGCACGACCCGCAAAAGCTCGTCATCCGGAAGCTCCGGCGGCAGATATTCCCGGAGTATTTTGAGCTCTACTTCCTCTTTTTTTGCCAAATCTTCCCTGCCGCCCTTTCTGTATTCGGCGATGGAATCCTTCCTTTTTTTGGCTTCAGATGAAATTACGCCCAGCACTTCATCGTCTGAAAGGCCGATGTCTTTTTTCCTCAACTCTATTTCTTTGCCGGTTATGGCGGCCGCCAGCATGCGCAAAACGGAAAGCCGCGCGGCATTCCTGCCTTTTAAGGCGCTCTTTTGGTCATCCGCGATTTTGCTTTTTAAATTTTCTGCCATCTCTAGTGTTATTTTATATGAATTACTGGACTTTGCCCAGCTTTCTTAAGCGGTGGATTTCTTTTTCCCACTGGATGCGGCGCAGGGCCTCGCGCTTTTTTTTGTATCCTGACTTAGATGGCGCGTAATACCTTCCGGCTCTGGCGCGCGCCAAAAACTTGCTTTGCTGGATTATCTTCGCAAAGCGCCGAAGCATGCTTCCCGCCGATTCATTTTCTCTTTTTCTGACTTCTACCATAATTTTATTTCCACCCGCCTAAAATATGGAGGTGTATGTGGTCAATCACTTGCCCGCCTTCGCGGCCGACATTAAACACTAATTTATAACCGGAAAGGCCTAAACGCTTCGCGCCTTCTTTGGCTTCGTGAATGAGATGTCCTAAAAGAGCTTCGTCTTTATGCCCAACATCTTTAATAGAAGGAATGTGCTTTTTTAAAATTGCCAAATAATGCACGGGCGCCGAAGGATGAATGTCCTTGATGATAACAGCTTCCGGCGTTTCCTGCAACATCTCCGCCGGAATTTCTTTTTTCACGATTTTACAGAAAATACAGTCTTCCATGCTACTTATAATGATTGTTAATATCTAAAATTTCAACAACATTCTTCTCTCTAAAGATAAAAATAGCGCGATATTTTTTGTCAATTCTAAAACTCCAAATCCTCATGTGTTTTGGCTCAAGCAACTCCGTACCCAAACTTGGATGAAAAGTATTGTGTTCAAAAACCAGTCTCTGTTTTTCAAATTTTTTCTCAAGATGCCGCTTTTTGAGATAAGCAACAAGTTTTGAATGAACCGGCAGAACTTTCATATCCTAAAGTAGGATGAGCGTTTTAACCCCACTTTGAGACTTTCCAGAAAAGCTCGGCTGTATTTTTTGGTAGATTTAAAAGCCGCCAGTACTTCGTTAGCGTTCTTGATTGGAGGAGAGGCAAAAGTATTCCCTTCAATTATTTGTTTGAGCCACTCGTATTTTACTCTTTTTTCCACCAGCTCCTCGTATTCTTTTTTGGGGATAGTTACCGTTACCATAGTTTAAAATTAGCAAATTAAGCAAAATAGTTCAAGGCTCATGCTATGCACTTTGTTTTGAGAGTCCATATTTATTTTTTTGATTATTTTATCTATGTTCCTCTTTTGTAGGAACGCGAAAAAGGTTTAATGCATAACCGAGAAATACAAAGCTGACAAATGCCAAAAAATAACTTCCAAGTCCGGTTCTTTCAAGACAAGCATTTTCAAAAGCTTCCTTTCTCAAGATATAATTATCAATATCAGATTGCGTACTTTGAATCGTTTGAAGATTCATCTTGGCTATTTGGGTAGCCATCTGACTACACATCAGTTGCCTGCGAATTTCTAAATATACATTGAATATGGAGAATATAAAAAAAGTTATGGCAAGAACCAATATGATAACTTTATTCGTTTTCGACAGAACCGGCTTATCATTTTTGTTTTCTGTTTTTTCGTTCATGTGTATAGAATTTAGGATTGGAGACTGCACTCGGAGTAACTTTCCATATTATTTTTTCTTTAAGCTGGCCCGCCTAGACTCGGCAAGGCTGGCTTTTATTTTTTCAATCAGCTTAGTCTGGAGGACCGATTCTTGGAAGCCCTCTTCCATGTCGCGCATGATAATGCTTCCGTCCATGGCTTCTTTCTGGCCCAAAATCAGGGCGAGTTTGGCGCCGATTTTAGAGGCGATATTCAGCTGGGTTTTTAAATTGTCGCGCGAAATTGATTCTCCCGCGTTGACCCCCGCCGCGCGGAGCTCTTCCATAAGGTTGAAGCTCCGTTTCTTTGCCGCGGGGCCGATGTGTATTAAAAACACTTTTGCTTCCGGGTGGGGCGTCGGGGCGATTTCCAGCCGCTTCATTTCGTGGATAATCCTTTCCATGCCCAAGCTCATCCCGACCGCGGGCAAGGGCCTTTCTCCCAAAATTGAGGCAAGGTCGTCATATCTTCCGCCTGCCCCTAGAACCGTCGCTGGCGCCCCGGCAACCGCTTCCGGCCCATCTTGTTTTTTTTCTTCTTCCAGAAAAATTTCAAATACCGTCCGCCCGTAATAATCAAACCCCCTGACCAGAAAGTTATCCAAAAAGTAAGGGATTTGCCCTTCGTCCAGAAATTCCAAAACGGATTTAAAATGCGTTTTGCACGTTTCGCAAAGGCGCTCAATCATCTGCGGAGCCTGGGCTTTGAGCTCCGCGCATTCTTTTTCTTTGCAGTCCAAAAGCCGCAGGGGGTTGTCTTTGAGCCGGCGCTTGCAGTCTTTGCAGAGATAATTGAATTTTTTGCGGTAGTAATTTGTAAGCTCTTTTTTGTAAGCGGGGCGGCAGTTTTTGTCTCCTATGCTGTTTATGTGAACCAGAAGGTCATTTTTCCAGCCGGAGGCTGGTCCGCCTTTGGCGGAGAATCCGATTTCGCGAAGAATAAGATAGGCGATTTTAATAGTGAGGGCGTCTAAAACGGCGTCGTCGCTACCCAAAATTTCCACACCGAACTGGCGGAATTCGCGGAAGCGTCCGCGTTGCGGCTTTTCATGCCTGAAAAAAGCGCCTTCGTAGTAAAGCTTCACGGGCTGTGGCCACGAACCCATCCCATTTTCAAAATACGCGCGCGCGATTCCGGCTGTTCCCTCCGGTCGGAGCGCCAGGAGGTCGCCGCCTTTGGTGCGGAGAGTATACATTTCTTTCTCCACGACGTCGCTGGTTTCCCCCAATGGCCTCAAAAAAAGCTCTGCTTGCTCCAGGTGCGGGGTTTTAATCGGCAAAAATCCGTAAAACTCGGCGATCTCGCCGGCCTTTTCCAAAATCCGCTCCATGTACCTGATGTCTCCATGGAGAATATCGTGCATGCCCTTCGGCGAGCGGACAATTTCCTTTCTTGATTTTTTTGGCATGTTAATTTAGTCGGTTGTAAATCCTGCTTTGGCTATCGGCCAAAGGCGCAGAAACGCGCGCCCCATTATTTTCTCTTTCGGTAGCGCCCCCCAGAATCTGGAATCGGAGCTGTGGGGACGATTGTCACCCAAGACGAAATATTCGCCCTCATCAAGCATTATTTTAATGTCCGGGAGCGTTTCAGGCGAATTTTCAATATACGGTTCTTCAAAGGCGACGCCGTTTATGGAAATTTTGCCGCTTTTTACTTCCACTGTTTCTTTCGGCAGGCCGACGATTCTTTTTATAAAAAATTCCGACGGGTTTAAAGGATACCTGAAAACCACGACCTCTCCGCGCTCGGGCGGGCGGAATTCGTATGTAAGTTCGTCTATTATCAGATATTCCCCGTTATAAAAATTCGGCTCCATGGAAGCTCCGGAAACTATGAACGGCTGGGCAATATATATGCGTACTGGCAAAACTATGGCCAGAGAGACGACAATCACTTTTATAAATTCCCAAATTGCATTTTCTTTTCGTTCTTCCATAATATTCACATATGATACGCTTAATTTTGGGCTTAGGCAACCCGGGAGCGGAATACGAAAACACAAGGCATAACGCCGGCAAGATGGCAGCGTTGCGCTTTGCCGGGAAGAATGATTACCCTGAGTTTAAGTACGACAAAAAATCCAGCTCGCTTGTTTCAAAAAGTGGGCAGACGGCAATCGCTTTGCCGGAAACTTTCATGAATAAATCGGGAAGCGCGGCGGCCAAACTGATTCGTCCGAAGAGGGAAATGAGAGAACTGATTGTGATTCACGATGATTTGGACTTGCCATTGGGCAGGTTCAAAATTTCTTACGGCAAAAGTTCCGGCGGGCACAAAGGAGTGGAATCGGTTATGCGCGCGCTCAAGACAAAAAATTTCGTGAGGATTCGCATCGGCGTTTCGCCCAAAAGAAAGCCGGCGCAAAAGGAGGTGATGAAATTCATAGTCGGAAAATTCAAACCATCGGAATTGGAAGTTTTTAAGAAAATAAACAAGCGCGTATCGGACGCACTTGAAGCAATGGCTAGCGGCTCGTTAGAAAGCGCTATGAGCCAATTTAACTAGTTAACTACGAACTCTATCTTGGCGGAATCGTGCTGGCTTACTATCAGGATGAAGGGTCTCCTTGCCAGGCTTCTCCCGCGGATTTCCGTGTGATTTCTGTTGTGCTTGACGGTCGGCTTCCCTGCCGAAATAAAAAATTCTCTTTGCCCGTTTTTCCTTAGCAGGACGACTTTATACATAAACTCCACCTCCCATTTCCGTTGTTCTCTACGGAGTTCATAGCAATATATTGCAAATTAGTCAATTGTTGATTATTACTTGAGGCGAGATTGTGGCGCGGCATGTTGGGATTGGATTCTTCACATAGATTTTCTAAACCAACATTTTGGGCGATACTTTCTAGATTGCAGAAGCAAGGGTTAATTAGGCGGACGATGGTTCAAGAAAACAACGGAGCCGCTTCAGAATGACGGCGTTATGCGCTTGGTGATTTTTGATGTTCCAGAGCGCGAACGAAAAAAGCGTTTATGGCTTAGATTGGAGCTTCTTGCCTGCGGTTATAAGATTCTGCAAAAGAGTGTTTGGGTCGGTTATTGTCCTTTGCCGCAAGAATTTTTTGAGGCGCTGGAATATTTGGATTTACGCCGCCACATTCATATTTTCAGCGTGAATAGCGCCGGCACGCTGCGGAAAGAATAAACATTGCCCTTCATTCTTTCTATTGTTTATTGTTGATTTTTTATCAAATTTTTGATAGGATTCAGAAACTGAAGAAAAGTTTAAATAAAATTTTAATAGCTGCTGTCACCCCGTTCTTTTTGGAAAAGGGGGCGGGTTGGTTTTCGGAAAATTTTGAAGAGATTGAGAAAAATCGCCGTGAAAGCGCGTTTTGGGCAAGAAACACTTTGGTTTTTGAGGTCGGGGAGCGAATTAAGCTCTCGGAGTTTTTAAGAAAAATTGCGGAGCTGTGGTACGTCAAGGTTTGGGAGGCCGAAAACCGCGGTGAATTTTCCCGGCGTGGAGGAGTCGTGCGCGTTTTTCCGATAAATTCGGACAAAGTTTTCGCGATTGAGTTTGAGGGGAATGTTATTTTGGATATAACCCCCTCAATCCCACTTACATTAAGGGGGAAGCAAAAAAGAAGTTCCACTCTTAAGGTAAGAGGGGCTAGGGGAGTTATGAGTCCCGGCGACTATATTGTCCATATTGACCATGGAATCGGGATTTTTAGGGGCGAAAAAAATGACGATTTTGTTATTGAATATGCCCCGCCGCATGACCGGCCGAATTCACCTGACTTGCTTTTTGTGCCAAAAAAAGAAGTCAAAAGAATCCAGCCGTATCTCGGCTTTAAAAAGCCGGAGATTCACCGGCTTGGCACGCCGATGTGGCAAATTACAAAAAAGAAGGCCAAAGAAGATATTGTCGCTTACGCCAAAGAACTTTTAAAAACCCTCGCGGAGAGAAAAACCGCCTACCGCGCGCCCTATTTGGAGCACGGAGAATTGGAGGAGGAGCTCATCGCGGATTTTCCATATGAATACACTACTGGCCAAAAAAGCGCGCTGGAAGAAATTTTTTCAGATATGTCGCGCCAGGAGCCGATGGACAGAGTGCTGACTGGCGACGTTGGTTTTGGGAAAACGGAAATCGCGCTCGTGGCGGCTTTCCGCGCGGTTTTGAATGGCCGGCAGGCCGCGATTATGGCGCCGACCACTATTTTAGCTGACCAGCATTCGGAGGTTTTTAAAAAACGCATGGAAAAATACGGGGTTGAAACCGCGCGGCTTACCAGGCTGGAAAGCCCGGCGAAAATTAAGGAAATTTTAACAAAACTTGAATCAGGCAGAATAGATATTGTAATCGGGACTCATAAAATTTTGTCGGCCTCGGGCTGGAAAAATCTGGGGCTTTTGGTAATTGACGAGGAGCAAAAATTCGGCGTAGCCCAGAAAGAAAAGTTTTCCGCCATAGGCGGACCCACCTCTGGCGGGAAAAATATAGTCACTCCAGATATTCTTACTTTGTCCGCGACGCCTATCCCGAGAACTTTGCATATTGCGCTCTCCGGCCTTAAGCGGATTTCATCAATTGAAACGCCGCCGGAAGGGCGGACAGAGATAAAAACTTACGTTTTGCCGAAAAACAAGAAAACAATGAAAGAAGCCGTTGATTTTGAGCTCGCGCGCGGCGGACAGATTTATTTTCTGGCAAATCGTATCCACAAAATCCCCCGGCTTTTGGAGGAGATTAAAAATTTGAAAACGCGCGCCAGAATCGGGATTTTGCACGGCAGAATGGACGAGCGCGCGATTGTAAAAACCATGCGCGACTTCCGCGCCGGAAAGATAGACATTCTGGTTTCAACGACAATTATTGAAAACGGGCTGGATATTTCCAACGTAAATACATTGATTGTTGAGGATGCCACAAAACTCGGGCTTTCGCAGGCGCATCAGCTCCGCGGCCGCATAGGCCGCGGAGAAAAAGAAGCATTCGCGTATTTTTTGTATCCGGCGCAAAAATTAAAGGAGCGCGCGGCGGAGAGATTGGAGGCGCTGGAGAGATATTCATGGCTGGGCGCGGGGCTGGAACTTGCAAGGAGGGATTTGGAAATCCGCGGCGCCGGGAATATTTTGGGCAAAGCGCAGTCGGGCGTCGCCTACCGCATCGGCTTGAACCTTTACTTTGAACTTCTGGAAGAAGCGGTTGCGGAAGCAAAAATATTTGACAAAAATAGCTAAATTTGCTAGCATAATTGAGGTTTTGACAAAAAATTTTTCAGGGGAAAGGGGAATAAAGTGTCTGTATATGAGATAAGCGCGGTGGAGATGGTGCAAAAAATATCCGAACTTCTAAGAAGTCAGCAGCAAGCGACTCTTCGTTTGCTGTGCAGTCAGGAGATGCGGGAAAAAGAACAAGGGGGGTTCGTCGGGGAGTTGGATTTGCTTTTCCAGACGGCGCTTTGCGACTTTTTACCGTCGCTCGTTGACTGCAAAATCGTGAGCGAGGAGATAAAATGCGCGTGGCCGCCAACCAGCAACTTTTGGATCATTGACCCGTGGGACGGCACAGATAACACAGGGATGCTTTCTTTCAACTTTGGCACAATGGGCGCCTTGGTTGAAATGGGTGAAATTTATCTGTCGTGGATTTATCTCCCGATTAGAGAGCAGGTTTTCGGGGACGGTTTCTTTTTTGCTATTCATGGGAGAGGCGCTTTTCAGAAAACGCCGATTGGTCTCAAGCCGTTGCGTGTTTCCAGCAGTCGCGATTTTGGAAGGGCTAACGTGTGTTTGGAAGGCGAAAGCAAAAAACTGCCAACCTTCCCGTTCGCTGAAAGATTGAGAAGTTCCGTGCGTAACCGAAACGGTTGGTCTATGGCCGTATCATTCACCTGCTTGGTTTCCGGAGTCTATGCTTATGTGCCAGTGGATGCTGTTGTGTCTTTTAGCAACGGGCCATGGGACAATCTGCCCGGCATACTATTTACCGAAGAGGCCGGCGGCAAAGTCACAGATTTCTACGGCAGGCCATGGTCGTTGGAAAATTGCTCCAGTTTGATTTTTTCCAATGGGCTTCTGCACGATGAAATTCTCCGGCTAAATTGTCCCAATATGCGCCAAAGCGCGCAGCAAAACCCTGGTCTTTTATAGACCGGGGCCTTTTTTATTCTTTTTTCCCCTCTGTCTTCGCTGTTGCCAGCTCGCCGTTTTTGCCCAAGAACGAGAGCGAGAGTTTTTTGTCTTCCGGCTTGTAATTTACGATTTGAAAAACGTAAGTTTCGCCGGGGGAGACCATCTCGCGCATTTTTTTCTCCGTTCCGAATTCCGATATGTGCGCGAGCCCGTAAATTCCGGTCTCAAGCATAACCAATGCCCCGAATTTGTTTAAACGAAGCACTTTTCCGGAGGTGATGTCGCCTTTTTTGTATTTTTCCTTGTGCGTTTCCCAGGGGTCGGGTTTCAGCGCTTTTACTGAAAGCGAAACCTTGTCTCCGTCTACGGAAATAATCTTGGCTTTTGTTTTTTCACCGACTTTAAAGAGCGCGTTGGGGTCTTCAACCAGTGCCCAGTCCAGCTCCGATATGTGCGCGAGTCCCTCTAAGCCCTCTTCAATTTTTATAAATATGCCGAAATCAACCACGCCGGTGATTTCGCCTTCTATTTCATCGCCGACTTTGTATTTCTCAACCATTTTTTTGAGGATTTCCGATTCCGTGCCTTTTTCTGAAAAAATGAGTTTGTTTTCTTTCTGTTCAAAATCCAAAACCGTGACGGCTATGGTTTCGCCGACCAGTTTTTTGAGTTCCTCAAAAATCTTTTCTTTTTCCCCGCCCTCTACTCTGGGGTAGTGCGAGGCCTTAAGCTGCGAGGCGGGCAAGAAACCCTTGATTCCTTTCCACTCCAGCACCAGCCCGCCTTTGTTGGCTTCCAGCGTTTTGATGCTCAAAGTTTCTTGCGACTCTTTCGCATCGTTGATTTCTCTCCAGACAATTTCCGACCCGGCTTCCTTTAAAGAAAGCTCAATTAGGCCGTCTTCATTTTCCAACTCAACCACTTTGGCCGCGACCTTATCTCCCGTTTTTAAATTTTTAATGAGCTCCCGCGCGTTTTGATATTCCTTGCCGTAAATTATTCCCGTGCCGTACTGATTTAAATCCAAATATGCTTTGGCGCCTTCTTTAAACAGAAAAAGCCCGTCGACGAGGTCGCCGACTTTAAGAAAAACCTTGGGCTTCGCCTGAAGCAAGCCCTCCATTATCCCGTTGTCTATTTTGGCCTCCTTTTCCATAACCAACGCCATTGATTGGATTATAGTTATAAAAAAAGATTTGTCCACACTGCCGCATTAAACCTTATCAAATTGGGATTTAATTGATAAAATATATGTATATGAATTTGGCGCTTAAAAAACGCACTTTGGGTCAGTTTTTCACAAAAAATCCTTTTTGGCTTAAAAAACACATTCTTGAATTTATTAAATCTACAAAAGCAAATATAGCATTTGACCCGTTCGCTGGCGATGGCGATCTTCTCAATTTGGCAAAACAAATCGGGTTTAAAAAAATGACTGGTTTGGACATTGATAGGTCATTGAATTGGAAAATAAACGATAGTTTATTAAATATCCCAAAAGTCAAAAATTCAGTTTTAATCACCAATCCGCCGTATTTAACAAATTATAGCGCGAAAAGAAAAGGTATTTATGATAGCGTCAAAAAGTATTTTGATATTTGCAAATACGACGATCTTTACCAGTTAGCTGTAGAGAAATGCCTATCAAATGATTTTGGCGTGATGATTATCCCCGAAACATTTATTAATTCGGGATTTCCAAAAAACAGATTAATTAGTGTCACGATAATTGAAAATCAATTATTCAATGACACCGAAAATCCAGTATGCGTAATATGTTTTGATAATAAAAACAAGCTCAATGATAAAATTAAAGTTTATAAAAATGACAAGTTACTTGGCAATTTGAGTTATTTTGAAAAAATGAGAAAAATACCACATAAAAATATTTATATGAAATTCAATTCACCAAAAGGACAAATTGCGCTGAGAGCCGTTGATACTACCAATCCACAAAAACCAATATCCTTTATGAAACCGGAAGAAATTGATTACGACCTGTCTGATATTAAGCATAGTTCTAGACTTATAACTGTCATTGAATTAGAAGCTAAAAATGATGCTATTGATAAAATGATAGAATATAGCAACGATTCACTTGTTAATTTTAGAAAAAAAACACACGATGTTCTTTTGTCACCATTCAAGGGAAATAAAAAAAATGGAGAAAGAAGAAGAAGACTTGATTATTTAACAGCCAGAGCTATTTTAGAAGACGCTTACGAATTTGTTAACCCAGATGCAAAATTAAAACTGTTTTAGTTTAGAAAATATAAAAATGATAAATAATATAAAACTTTTTAAATTTTCGCTCAATAATCCAGAACCGATTATTGATGAATTTTATTTAAAAAACGGAAATTTGATTATTTCTAAAGACCCAAAGAACCCAACAGATTTGATGCGGAAAAATTTTGATTTACTTGAGAGTATTTCTGCGTATAATTTCGCTAAGAAAAACAAAAATCAATTAACGGCAAGAAAGGCAATAGAAAAAATACTTGAAATTGTTAAAAATAAAAACATTAATTATTCTGAATTCGTCTCTTTCTGGCCAGTTGTGGATATTTCTTACAGCCTTTTCAAAAACTTGAATGGCACAGAACAAATTAAAATTATAAAAAATATCGTTGAAAAATATATAAACCTGCGACATAATCTATATTCAACCTATGGGTATACCCCAACCACATTGCAAGTGGGCAAAGACGCTAAGGCACATAAAGAGAGTGGCAATCTCGGAACATATAAAGTATCTAAAATTTTAGATATTACTGGTTTTAAAAAGGCGAATGTTGAAACAATAGCAGATTTTAATAAAGGGGATAAAAAATATATTGAAGCGGATAAAAAAGGAAAAAAGCTTTTTAAAAAATTACTTAACTATTACAAAATAAATTTTTCTTGGAGCAAAAAGAGAGAACAAAAGATACCAGACTTTTTAATCAGATATAAAGATGGTATTTTTATTGTTGAGCATAAACACATGAAAGAGGGTGGTGGTGGCCAAGATAAACAAGTCAATGAGGTAATTTCATTCGTCAGTTTTAGCGAGAGTAATAATAAAATTCATTATATTTCATTTTTAGACGGAATTTATTTTAATCTTTTCACAAATACAAAATACTTAAATAAAGGTAAAATATTAAATCAACTCAATAATATAAAACAAAAACTAAAACGTAACAAACAAAATTATTTTGTTAATACGGCCGGGTTTAAAAAATTATTAAAGAGCTTAAATAGAGTTTAAATCTAATTATGGTTATCACTTATTACGGACTTTCGTGTTTTAAAATTCAAAGCGGGGATACGGTGCTTGCCGTTGACCCGTTTTCAAAAGAGTCGGGGCTTACGCCGCCGAGGTTCGGCGCGGACGTCGTTTTGATTTCGCACGGTCATGATAATCACAACAACGTTGACACGTTGACAGCTAAAGGTGCCGACATTTTTAAAATCACTGGGCCGGGCGAGTACGAATTTAAAGGTATCGTTGTCCGCGGAATAGAATCGTTCCACGATTCAAAAAATGGAAAACAGAAAGGTAAAAATACTATTTATATAATTGAGTGGGAAGGGATGAAATTGGCGCATTTGGGAGATTACGGCGAGGAAGCTTTGCGGAGCGAAGTTCAGGAGGCGCTTGGCACGCCAGACATTATGTTTTTGCCTGTTGGCGGGGGAGATACTATTGACGGCGAGGCGGCCGCGAAGCTTGTGAACGAAATTGAGCCGCGCGTCATAATTCCGATGCATTACAAAATTTCGGGGCTTAAGGCGAAGCCGGACGGCATTGAAGTTTTTATGAAAGAGATGGGAGAAAAAGCCGAGCCGGAAGAAAAATTCACCATCAAAAAAAGCGGTTTGCCGGCGGCGGAAGAGTCAAAAATTGTAATTTTAAAAACGCCGTGAAGGACCCGCTGGATTTCGTAGAAAAGCTCCAGCAAAAGTCCGAGGCGGAGCGAAGAACAATCGCCGCGCTTGTCGTCATCGCGCTTATGACGATAATCATCGGTGTCTGGATTACGACTTTTTCAATCGCCCCTTCTGAGCCAGCCGTCTCCGCTGCTGAACCTTCGCCTTTTTCCATCCTCTGGAATTTTATAAAAGATTCAGTGGGGCAGATTTACAAATAAAAAAGCGGGTATCGGGATTATCCCTCACCACTTTTAGTAGTCACGCATGTCCTGTAAAGACTTGGCACCAAACTTCATCGCGTGATCAGTAAATTCTTTATCCGTTAGACAACGAATATTGCAGGCCAAAAGCGTTGTATTTATTGTTCTGCTATATTTATCTTTGTATGGAAGAAGTATCACTGTGCCATTACGGTATAAACTGAGCTCTTCCCAATAAACCATTTCAATATCTTTATCTGCAAGATCTACAAGAAGAGCAGATTTCATTATCTTCACTCGATCGCCGTTTGCAAAATCTATAAGTAGTTCATCGCCATCCGGAAGTATTTTCGAAACAACAAAAAACTTTTCTCTAAACTTTTCCATTAGAATCACCTCCTGTTTTAAAGCTATCATATTGATTTAATTCTGTCAAGCATAAAACGTTCCTTAAATTTGTTAAACTTTTCATAGTAACTATGACCCAAACCGAAGCCAAGGAGAGAATAGAGAAGTTAAAAAAGCTGATAGATAAGTATCGCTATCAGTATCATGTTTTGAATCGGCTTGAAATTTCGGAGGAGGCGCTTGATTCGCTGAAGCACGAGTTGAAAAAGCTGGAAGACGAATTTCCGGATTTGGTGACGCCTGATTCGCCGACGCAAAGGGTTGCGGGCAAGCCCCTAAAAGAATTTAAAAAAATCCGGCACGAGACCAAAATGCTGTCCCTGGAAGACGTTTTTTCGGAGGAAGAATTTTCGGAGTGGCTTACAAGAATAAAAAAATTGGCTCCGCGCGACACTTTTCGTTTTTATGCCGAGCCGAAATTTGACGGGCTCGCTTTGAGCGTTGTTTATGAAAATGGGATTTTAAAATATGCCGCGACTCGCGGCGACGGGGAAATTGGGGAAAATGTAACCCAAAACGTGCGGACGATTGAATCCGTGCCTTTGAACGTTGAAGAGAAAGGGAAAATAGAAGTACGCGGAGAGGCAATCATCACCAAAAAAAATTTTGAGGCGATAAATAAAGTGCAAAAAAAGAAAGACGGGCAGATTTACGCGAACCCCAGAAATTTGGCAGCCGGGTCTTTGCGGCAATTAGACCCTAAAATCACCGCGTCACGCCGGCTGGATTTTTTTTCATACGATCTTTTGGGCATGGGCCTTAAAAACCACAGCGAAGAGCATAAAACTTTACGCAAGCTCGGTTTTAAAACAGGCGGCGATTTAGAGAGGCGTTGCGAGGGCGCGGAAGAAGTTTTTAAGCATTATAAAGGCATCGCGGAGCGCCGGGATAAATTACCTTACAATATAGACGGCCTTGTGGTCAGCGTTGATTCCAATAAACTTTATAAAAAACTGGGAGTTGTGGGCAAGGCGCCGCGCGGGGCGGCCGCTTTTAAATTTTCTCCCAAGGAAGCAACGACAAAGGTAGAGGATATTATTGTGCAGGTCGGGCGCACGGGCGCCTTGACGCCGGTCGCGGTTTTGCGTCCGGTTGAGATCGGAGGGGTAACCGTAAGCCGCGCGACGCTTCATAATGAAGACGAAATTAAAAGATTGGGGCTTAAAATCGGAGACAGTGTGATTGTTGGGCGCGCCGGAGATGTGATTCCGGACGTCCGCAAAGTTTTAAAAGGGCTCCGCACCGGGCATGAGAGAGAATTTCATATGCCGAAGCATTGCCCAGTTTGCAAGCATGAAGTAAAAAAGGCGCACGGCGATGTGATTTCTTACTGCGTAAATAAAAGTTGCCCGGCGAGGCACAGAGAGAATCTTTATCATTTCGTCTCAAGAAAAGCGTTCAATATTGACGGCCTGGGGCCGAAAATTTTGGACGCGTTTTTGGACAACGGCCTTATACAAGATGCTGCGGACATTTTTGAGCTGAAAGAGGGAGATATTGCTCCGCTGGAAAGGTTTGGCGAGAAATCGGCTCAAAATATAATTGAAGCCATTAAAAATTCCCGCCGCATTCCGCTTGCCAGATTTTTATACGCTTTGGGAATTTTGCACGTAGGCGAGGAAACGGCGATTGATTTGGCAGAACATTTTGGTTCTTTGGATAAATTAGAAAAAGCTGATTTGGAAGAATTACAAAAAGTGCCAAACATAGGCGAAGTCGTTGCGCGGAGCACGTACGATTGGTTTCGCGACGGCCGCAATAAAAATTTTTTAAAAAAACTTTTAAAATATGTTGAAATAGAAAATCCCAAACGGAAAAAGCCGGGGAAGCTTGCCGGCAAAACATTCGTTTTCACGGGCGAGCTTGAATCAATGAGCCGTGACGAAGCCAAAACAAAAGTCCGCAATTTGGGCGGCGACCCTTCGGAAACAGTCAGCAAAAATACTGGCTACGTCGTTGTTGGAGAAAATCCCGGCTCAAAATACGAAAAAGCCAAAAAACTCGGAGTAAAAATTATTGACGAAAAAGAATTTTTTCAGTTAGTTAAATAAAGTTTTATTTTTTTTGCACTATACACTACACTTTTATGCGGCGGACCTTTCTCTTAGGGCTTTTTTTTATGCATTTTTTTAGCTACAATAGTTTTAATGATTTCCGAAGAAGAAATTGAGCATTTGAAGGATTTGGCGCGGGTTGAATTCGGCAAGACGGAGACAAAAAAACTCGCGAAAGATATGGGAGATATTTTGGGGTACGTTGACCGGCTTAAAGAGGCGGACGTTTCCGTCGCTCCGGAGATGACGCGCGCGTTGGAGGAGGTTAAGAATGTTTTTAGAAAAGAAGACAAAGAAGAAGAGATAACCCACCCCACCACTGATCTCATCGATGCGTTTCCGGACAAAAAAAGTAATTATTTGCGTGTCCAATCCATTCTATGACCATAAAAGAATTCCACGAGGCGCTAAAAAATAGAAAAATCTCCGCGCGCGAGGTCGTGATTTCTTATTTGGACGAAATTAAAAAGAAAAACAGTGAACTCAACGCATATCTTGAGATTTTTGAGAATGATGCGCTGGGACGGGCAAAAGAAATTGACGAGCGTATCGCTTCCGGCGAAACCCCAGGCGAACTTTGGGGCGTGCCTTTGGCGATTAAAGACAATATTTTAATCCGCGGTAAAATTGCCAGCGCAGCTTCAAAAATTTTAGAAAATTATGTGGCCTCTTACGATGCTTTCGTGATTGAAAAGTTAAAAAAAGCCGGGGCGATTTTTTTGGGGAGGACGAACATGGACGAATTCGCAATGGGGTCTTCCACTGAAAATTCAGCTTACGGCCCCGTTAAAAATCCGCGCGACATGTCGCGCGTCCCCGGCGGCTCCTCCGGCGGCTCCGCCGCCGCCGTTGCCGGCGGGCTCGCTATGGCCGCTTTGGGTTCGGACACGGGCGGCTCAATCCGCCAGCCCGCGGCTTTTTGCGGGGTTGTAGGGCTTAAACCGACTTACGGCGCTGTTTCGCGCTCGGGGCTTATCGCCATGGCATCATCTCTGGACCAGATCGGGCCGATCGCGCAGACGGTGGAGGACGCGGAAGTTTTATTTAATGCGATTCGCGGAAGAGATGAAATGGACGCAACTTCAGTTACTTGGACGCCGGACGTCCAAGTGGACATCCGGCGCCCCTTGGTTAAAACAATCGGCGTCCCAGAAGAATATTTTGGGGAGGGCTTGGCTCCGGGAATCAAAAAAAATATTGACGAAGCTGTAAAAAAACTGTCGCAAAAGTACGAAATCCGCGAAATCACTTTGCCTCACACAGAATACGCGCTTTCTTGCTACTATATAATTATGCCGGCGGAGGTTTCATCCAACATGGCCCGGTTTGACGGGATGAGATACGGAAAAAGAACCGATGGGGATAATTTGATTGAGACTTACAAAAAATCGCGCGGAGAAGGGCTTGGCTTGGAAGTCCGGCGCAGAGTTCTTTTGGGCACGTATGTCCTTTCAGCAGGATACTACGACGCTTATTATTCGCGCGCGCAGAGAGCGCGCGCGCTGGTTGCGGAAGATTTTAAGAAAGCGTTTGAGGAGGTTGACGCAATCTTGGCTCCGACTGCTCCTACCCTGCCGTTTAAAATCGGAGAAAAATCAAGGGACCCTCTGGCAATGTACCTTTCGGACATTTACACGATTCCGGCGAATCTCGCCGGCGTGCCGGCGCTGACGCTCTCTTCGGGCGCGCAGCTCATTGCCCCGCATTTTGAGGAAAAAAGATTATTTGAATTAGGAAAATTTTTGGAACAATGATTGATTTTATAAATTTGGTTTTTGACTTGGTTTTCAATCTCGCGGATTTTTTGCTGCACTATGATTATTCGCAGCCGATTCCTTTGCTTAAGGCGGTTGCGGTTTATATTTCCATCCCGCTGGTTTTTGGCATAATTTACAGCGTTTACAAATCCAATCGGATTTTCCGCGCGATGCATGTTTTTGACGAGCCCCAAAGCGCCTCGCCGGAGAACAATGTAAATCTGGAAACTTGGCAAAAAATTCTGGTTCAAGGCGGCTCGGAAAACGAAAATGACAGGAAGCAGGCCGTAATCGCCGCGGATTCTTTGATTGAGAAAATTTTAGCCATGGCTGGATACGGCGGGGAGAATTTGGGCGAGAAGCTGAAAAACATTGAGCCGGCAGATTTAGATTCGCTGGATGCTTTGTGGGAAGCGCACAAAATCAGAAACCGCATCGCTCACGAAGCCGGCTACCAACTTCCCAAAGAAGACGCCGAACGGGCGCTCAACCTTTTTGAAAAGGCGCTCCGCGAGCTTGAATATATTTAATTTTTTTGCTATTCTTTTACTCACTTGCCATCGCGGGGTGGAGAAGTGGTATCTCGCAAGGCTCATAACCTTGAGACGCCGGTTCAAATCCGGCCCCCGCTACCACGAAAAGCGGCTTCGCCGCCTCGTGGCTCGCAAGAGCTACGACAGCGAAAACCAAGCCGCCAGAGGATGGTATATCGGGTACACGGCTGATTTGAGAAAAAGATTTTTGGAACACAATTCCGGCAAAGGCGGCCAAACTACTCGCCGTGGTAGAGAATGGAAACTAATTTATTGCGAAGCATACTTGCTCAAAGAAGATGCAATCGGCCGCGAAAAATTCTTGAAAAGCGGTTCGGGGAGGAAATATTTAAAAAAACAAATGGCTAATTATTTAACTAATTAAATGTGGTATAGTTAAGTCATTATTGGCGCGGGGCTTTGTGTTCCCACGCTAGCCATTATATCAGCCAGCTATTTTTTATGAAAGATAAAAAAACTATAAATATAGTGCTTGTTCTTTTGATAATCACGTTCGTTTCTTATTATTTTAGCGAAAGAAGATGGTGCCCTTATAATGTGCACTAAAGTGTCAATAACAAAGTTTTTAAATGAGCGTGATAAGTGGTGTAAAGATAATGGGTTTAATGGCGATTGTGATTTGCCAAATGATTTATTTTATAATAACTATCAACAACAAAAAAACGAAATTAGTACTTGTAAAAATTTATATCCGGAAGCTACCAAAAGAAGCGTGGACCGCTGTCTCATAGAAGCTCAAGAACTATTTAAGGGTTTTACGTCGAAGTGCGATTTTGATAGGTGCGAAGAGTGGGCAAAGAATTTTCACGAAAAAAATAAAGCAAGTTGTTTTAGCCCATATTACATGCCCTTTCATTAAACATTAGTCTTAAAAATAACTTCTCAAACTATTGATTCTGTGATAAACTAATTCCAATTAGGTATTGCGTAGTCTACAAACTGCTGGTGTAGCTCATCACCGCTTTCAGCGAGACCCCGCCGGAGGCGGTGGGTGGCAGAGCGAGCCTGCCTGCCGGCAGGCGGGGGACTTTCACCCCGCGCCAAATTATGGCTGGGTAGCTCAGTTGGCAGAGCGGAGGACTCATAAGCCTCAGGTCGTGGGTTCAATCCCCACCCCAGCCACTCGGCGGATTGCGAAAATTATGCAGCCGTAGTGTAGCCCGGTTAACACGCCTCCCTGTCACGGAGGAGATCGTGGGTTCAAATCCCATCGGCTGCGCCCGAAACACTTTTTATCGGAAGACCTATCGGCTTGGAAAGTGACAAAACAGAATTGGCGGATTTTATCCGCCAATTCTGTTTTACTTTAATAATCTTACAGTTTTATTCTGCAGAACAATTTTACCTTTCAGACATCCAAGCAACTCTCTTTTCTCAATCATGCTTCCTTCCTGAAGAATATACTTGGCGTATTCTCTCACATTGATTGCCTTGGCTTTTACTTTACCGCCGTTCATCTTGAGAATCCCTTGCTGGAATTTATTGAATCGCTCAATCTCTTTTTCAAATCTGTGCCTTATGCCGACTTCGTTCATGTCAATTTCGTCTATTATAGACATTAGTTGCTTTATCAATTCTTCTTCTCTGGTATACCCAAAATCGCAGTTTTTGTTTTTGCTTCTCGCACAGCCGTAGTAGATATACTTATTAGTAGTGCCGTCTTTCAATTTTTTGAATTTCTCGCAAGCCGTAATTCCTGATCCGCAGAGACCGCATGTGAGCAGCTTTGTAAAAGCGAACTCTCTATTCTCGCGCTGCAGCTGGTCTCTTTTTAACCGGTCTTGAACTTGCAGAAACAATTCTTTATTGATTAACGGCTCGTGTTTTCCGGTATACCAGTTCCCGCCGCCTCGCGGATATTCAAACACGCCGTAGTAAAAATGGTTCTGAAGTATCAGATAAATATTGCTTAAAGACAAATTCTTGTTGCCTTTGGTTTTGAAGTTTATCTCAAACTTCAGCCAGTGATACAATTTCCTTCCGCTCCATCCTTCGTTGGCCACTTTCTCAAACATTTTCTTGATAATCGGCGCGCGTTCCGGGTCTGTAAGAATATGGCCTTTTCTGTCGGTCCGTTTTTCATTGAGATATCCTGTAGGCGCGGTCGTCGGCCATAATCCCATCTCCACTCTGGCTCGCAAGCCTCTTTTCACATTTATCCCTTTCTGATCATTTTCGAGCTTGGCTTGCGATCCAAGAATCATGAGAAGGAATTTTTCGCTGGGAGAGTTTGAAAATTTCTGTCCATAGGTTCTGACCTCAAGAAGCAGTTTTTGATCTATCAAATCAACTACGGCTCCGAGATCTCCGGCATTTCTTGCTATTCGATCGGGAGCCCAGCAAAGTATTCCGTTGAATTTTCCGGCGCGGATATCGCCAATAAGTTCGTTGAATATTGGGCGTTGCCCGACATTTTTCGCCGAATGGCTTTCGCGTTTAATCTCAACGATATTGAGATTTTCTTTTTCAGCAAGCTGCAGCATCTCTTTAACTTGGCTATCAATGGAAAGCACTTGGCGCTCTTCCGATTCCGTACTCTTTCTTGCGTAAAGCGCGTATTTGATAGCCGTGATTGCCTGCTCTTCCCTCGCCTTATTAGGCGTCAAAGTCTTTGTTAAGTCCATACAATTTTCCCTTTAAGCCCTTAATAATGCCGACCTTTATCAAGGTAAGGGATGACGCAACCCCGCTAGGGAGTCCAGAGAGCCCGAAGTTGATAACTTTGGTTGCTCAAAAAACACTTCAAAAATTAAGGATTTTATGCGAAGATGAAGGATATTTCATGTCTTCCGATCTAACATTCATCACAAACGAAAAGAATCAGACACCCCTTGATAGATTCAGGGTGCTAATTAAAGACATTCGGTTTTTGATATGAGTGTTGATGATTTAATGAAATAACTATGTCAAACACTTTTGAGAAAATCTTGAAAGAGGGAGAGCGTAAAGGATATTTTCGTCTCCACAACAACGGGGCGAAGATTGAGTATCTTCCGTCCGGCCACAAAGAAAATCTCAACGACCCGGAGGAAAAAGTCCGAGCCGAGTATTATTTTGACTTGATAGAGAAATACAACTATCCGGCTGCGCGCATTGAGCTTGAAGTGGAAATGCCAGACCGCACGCCCGAACGATACGCTGACATTGTTATTTATGAAGATGACGGCAAGCGTAAACCGTATATCGTGGTGGAGTGTAAGAAGGATGGTATTTCTGACGCTGAATTTGAACAAGCGACAAAACAAGCCATAGCCAATGCGCGCGTTCTTCACGCCCCGTTTGCTAACTGCGTTGCCGGTAACACTCGCCGCGCGATGGAAACAGCCGCATGGAACGACAAAGAACCGGAGAAGGCAACGATTACCGACATTCCGATTTCCTACGGCAAGATTGAGGAGTTCCGCTACAAGAAAGGTGATACAAACTGGGATTTGAAGCCGATTGACCAAGACGACCTCAAACGCGCCTTTCAAAAATGCCACGATACGCTATGGGCTGGCGGTAAGCGTGCGCCGACAACAGCGTTTGATGAGTTCGCAAAAATTATTTTTGTAAAAATCCGCGATGAAAAGCGAGGGCGCAAGACAGGCGATCCCTACGATTTTCAAATTAAGACGCACGAAAGCGCGGAGAGTGTGTATAAACGCATCAACGCAATTTATCAAGAGGCGAAAAAGATTGACCCCGAAGTGTTCAAGGAGGATTTGAAGATTGAGCCGGAAGAACTCTATACGGTGGTAGAGCACTTACAAGGTATTTCTCTTGATAAAACAGATTTGGATACAAAGGGCGTTGCCTTTGAACATTTTATGGAGGACTTTTTCAAAGGCAAAAGCGGCCAGTTCTTTACGCCGCGCAACATTGTGAGCTTTGCCGTAAAGATGATGGGTATAAAAAATGACGACCTTGTGCTTGACCCCGCTTGCGGTTCGGGCGGCTTCCTACTTCACGCGCTTGACGAAGTCCGCGCCCAAGCAAAGGGATATTATCCGGACGAAGAAAAAGAACAATGGCGATACTGGCACGATTTTGCCCAAAACAATCTCTTTGGTATTGAGATTAACGATTCCATCGCTCGTGTAGCCAAAATGAATATGATTATTCACGACGACGGCCATACGAATGTCATCGGCCACGACGCGCTCAACGATATAGAAAAAATGACGGCCAAAAATTCGGGCTTTGCTAAAAATCGCTTTGACATTATCGTTACCAATCCGCCGTTTGGAGCGAATGTAAAAAGAAGCGAGCATCCATATCTTGAGAAATTTGCTCTTGGGAAGAAAAAAGACGCCAAAGGCAAAATCAAAGCGATGGATAATCAGAAGACCGAAGTATTATTTATTGAGCGGTGTATAGATTTTCTAAAGCCGGAAACTGGCCAAATTGCTATCGTTTTGCCGGACGGCATTTTGTCTAACTCAACCCTACAATATGTCCGAGATTTTCTAATAGAAAAAACACAGATACAGGCAATCGTCAGTTTGCCGCAATTCGCATTTACCCACTTCGGCGCAGGCGTGAAATCATCGCTTGTATTCGTTCGTAAAAAGGGTGGCAAGGAAAAGCTGGGACGCTATAAAATTTTTATGGCGATTGCCGAACACATTGGCTACGAAGCGACAGGTAAGAAAGACGCCAAAAATGATTTCAACGATATTTATGAAGAATACAAGAAATTCAAAAAGTAAAAACGATTCAACTCCTCTCCAAGTTTTTGCAACTTGGAGTGAGGATGCGATAGCGGGTCGCCGCCTTGACGTGAAGTATTGGATACCGGCCATCCGTGAACTTCAAAAAGCGATACAACATGGGAAATACGAATCGCAAAAATTGGGCGATTTTATTACTGATATTCGCTACGGCATTTCAACGACAAACGAATATGTGGATTCCGGCGTGCCTCTTTTGCGTATCCTAAACTTGAAAAACGACGGACTTGATTTAAGTAAGATTGTTTATTTACCAGAAAGCCGGAGCGATGAAATAGGCAAGGCAGTTGTTCACGAGAACGATTTACTTATTTCAAGGAGTGGCTCGGTAGGTATTGTTATTGTCGTTCCGAAAGAGGTGGAAGGTTTTGCGTTCGGTTCTTTTATGATTAAATTTTGTCTCAACGACAAAATAAATAAACAATATGTCGCCGCTTGGCTTAATGGTGAAGCGAGCCGAAAGTTGATTGAACGAGAGAAAATCGGCGCGATTCAAGGGAATATCACCATTGAAACGATAAAGAATTTTGATATTCCAATCCCGCCTATTTCTATCCAAAACGAAGTCGTCAAGAAAATCCAAAAAGCATACGAGCAGAGACAAAGGAAAAAAGCGGAAGTTGAAAATGTTTTATTCTCAATAGATGATTTTGTTTTCGGTGAGCTTGGTATAGATATTCCAAAAGAAAGCCCAGAGCGAGTGTTTCAGATTTGGAGTGATGAAATTCAGACCCGACTTGACCCTTCATATTTTCGTCCTATTTTTAAAATGTTAGACAAGATTTTTTCAACCACAAAATATAATGTTAAAACTTTGAAAAATCTTTCAACAAAAATAACAAGTGGTTCAACGCCTTTGTCCGGTGGAGATGCTTATACAAATCAAAATGACGGAATACCATTTTTGCGAAGCGGAGACATTAACCCCGACAATGAAATTGATTTTGATAACTTAAATTTTATTAAAAAAGAAATCCATAATAAAAAACTTAAAAGTTCACAATTAGAAAAAGGAGATTTGCTTATTGCACTGATTGGGGCGACCATTGGACAAGTATCTGTTTACAATATGGACAGAGAAGCTAATATAAGTCAAAATCTAGCCTCCGTTAGATTAAAAGATGATGTGTATCCAGAATATGCAAAAGAATTTTTACTTTCAAAATTTGGGCAAATGGAATTAGATCGCATAAAAAGATACGCGGCTCGCGCAAATATCAATCTTGATGAAGTTGGAAGTTTGCAAGTTATTTATCCGTCAAAAGACAAGCAAAATGAAATGGTTGGTAAAATTAGAAAAATACGAGCGAAAGCAACGGAATTGCGACAAGAGGCGGAAAGCATAGTTATTTCGGCGCAAAAGCAAGTGGAACAAATGATTTTAGCTTAAAAGGCAATTATTGGCCGCTATCCCAATCACGAGTTCAATAGGTACTTTAGTTAAACTAAACGGCAGAAATGGCCGTTTTTCCTTTATTTTATGGCGTTTTGGGGGGTCAGCTATTGACATATAAACCGACATTTAATAAGCTGATTTATAGCGGTGGCCGGTTATAGCAGAAAAAGTGCCTACTTATGGGCTTGACACCGTTTTCTAAAAGATATAAGATGACCTTGTTCAATAAGATTAACCATTAAACCACTAAAACTATGAATAGAAGCCCGAAAGTAATAATGGCCGGAATTAAAGAGCTTGTAGCAGAACTTGAAGCGTCCCTCGGCGTTCAACCATCACGAGCTTCCTTAAAGCCATCACGAGGCGTCGCCGCCCGTTCAGTTCCCAAAGGAGCATTTGGCGCGGTCTCAATGCTTATTGAGGAAGGATTCTTTGATGCGCCCAAAGAGATATCTACGATTATGGATAAGCTAAAGCAGGTTGGGCATTACCATACCCCTCCGGCAGTCGCTATGAATCTATTAAACTTAACCAAACGCCGCATCCTTAACCGATTCAAAAATAAAGAAACCAAAAACTGGGAGTATGTAATAAGAAAATAATTTATCACTATGAACGACAACCAACTCATTACCCGCGTAGAAAAAGCAGAGAAAGATATAGCCGACTTAAAAAAAGCCGTCTTTGGTAATAACCGTCCAAAGCCAAAAATAAAAGGGAGTTCTCATCAAGAACCCGATTTCTCCTTAAACATCAGGGCCTTCGTCAAAAGATACGCCGCAGGAAAAAGCGGACCAAAGAGATTTGTTTTGCTTCTTGCTTTCTTAACCAAAAGCGAGGTCGGCGTTGATGTAGAGTTAGAGAAAGTTAGAAACGAGTGGAGTAAAATGAGTGCTAAAAACTTACTGGGTAAGTTTAACCGCTTCTATCCCAATGAGGCAAAAACCCAAGGTTGGGCGGATTCTAAAGCACACGGGACTTATTGCTTAACAAACGCTTGGAAGGAAGTATATGAATAACGACATCGCCAAAAAAATCTTAAAAAGGTTAGATGGTATTGAGACAAGAATTGCCAAACTTGAGCGGGGCGATTCTGACGCGACGATAGCAGAGGCCGCTACCGGAAAGAAACGAAAGAAATCCAAGAGAGTGAAAACCGACCTTGGGACACCAGTAAAAAAATTGATTGAGAGCGGTTTCTTTCGTGATTGGAAAACCGACAACGATGTCGTCAAGAAATTGAAACAGCAAGTATTAACCGCCAAGCGCGCCTCCATATCTAATGTTCTTAGGAGATTCGCCAGTCCCGCCCACGGTCTCCTTCAACGCGATGGCGAGGGGACAAAAAAACATCCTTGGCGATATAAACAGAAAAACTAATACCCTTATGAATCACCAAGAAATTATTAAAGCGACCGATGAATTGATAAAGGTGATTTCTAAAAGTTCAGCCACAATCTCTGAAAAGAGTGTTCGGGATACGGCCGAGAGTTGGATTGATGAATACCACCAAGAATTAGCCAACACCTTATCTGGACATCCAAAGGCAGTTACGGCTCTTAGGTATTTATCTAAATCTGTCAGCAATCAACGGCTTGTAAAGAAACGATGGCTCAAAAATCTTTGGGTCGTTAGAAAAGCATTGAGTAATTCAAAGCTAACAGGCAATAGCACTTTTATTTTTGACCCAAGTAAACCCTTTACTGCCTATCAAGTATTAACGGGTTTATTCTCTAAAACCAAGAAGGAGATGCTAATTTTTGATGGCTATGTAGAAGAAGGAACTTTGGATATTTTATCCTCGGTTTTCCCCAAAGCCAAAATTAAACTGCTAACAAACAACACCTATGGGAAGTTTATGAGGGGGTTACCCAGATTCAAAAAAGAGTTTCCGGGATTTGAGGCGCGAAAATCCAATATTGTTCACGACCGCTTTTTTATGATAGATGGCGACTACTTTGCGGCCGGAACATCACTCCATTCTTTGGGCGGTAAGAAGTCGTCATATATTTTTAAGGTGGACAAGGGCGTTGGAAGGATACTTAAAGGTTATTTTGACAGCATTTGGACTGTCGCCAGTAAGTTGTAAGAAGAAAGGGAGTTTGCCGATCTATTAAATCGGCAAAAATACATAATGCGCGCACGGGGAGGGCGGGGCAAGCAAATAAAATTATGGACGAAGAAAAAGACCGGCAAAAAGAAATAAGAGCAAAATTGGAAAGCGAGGGGCTTGATCCTGACGAATTTGACGAAGACGAGCGCGAAGAACTCGCCGATTTTCTTTAATCAAATATGGTCAAAGTTATTCAAAAAGAAAATCAAGAGTTATACCAATGCGAGGAGTGCGGTTTTCATTATGTCGAAAAAGAATGGGCAGAGAAATGCGAAGCGTGGTGCCGGGAGCATAAGAGTTGCAATATTGAGATCACCGCTCACGCCGAGGAGAATAAAAAGGCGTAGTTCTTTGCGTGATTTTTGCGGGATTTTGGCTTAAAAAACGAAAAGCGGTAAAATAAATTTATGGGGCAAATACTATTATTCATAATCGCGCTGGTTATTATCATTGTCGGTTTTGTGTTGGTGGTGTCGCGTAGGGAGGCGGGGAAGCATGGCACGGCTGTTGGCGAGGAATTTGTCGGCATTTGCAAGTCAGCGCTTGAAACGGCTTCGCAAAAAGAAGCCCGCAAACAAAAGATTATTGAGCTTTTTGAAAAGCCGTCCGCCTCCGCGCAGGGCTCCGGCGAGACAAAGAAGCTCTCCAACGCCGAAATCCGCAAGGCGCTCGGCGTATCCTCGCGCACCGCCGTGCGCTATCTGGACGAGCTAGAGAAAGAAGGCAAAATAGAACAAGTCGGGGAAGCCGGCCACGCCGTTACTTATCGCCCAAAACAACATTCCAACATTCTTGAGAATATTGGAATGTTGTGAATGCGCCAGACGGGTGGCGTATTGAAACAAAGGAAATATAGTGACTTTATAATTCTGTATTAAGATTATACCTATATATGCAGGATACGCCGTTATGCGTGGGCATTATTTTGGACGGAAACCGCCGTTGGGCAAAGGAGCGCGGGCTCCCATTTTTTGAAGGCCACCGGCAAGGGCTTAACAACGTTGAGCCGATAGCGCTTGCCGCGCGCGACATGGGGATAAAGCATTTGGCTCTCTACGCTTTCTCCACCGAAAACTGGGAGAGGCCCGAGGAAGAAGTTTCCATGCTCATGTCGCTTTTTGAGACAATGGCCAAAGACAAAGCCAGCCGGCTTGCAAAAGAAGGAGCCAGAGTCCGCTTTGTGGGCCAGCTTCGGCGCTTTTCCGAAAATCTCCAAAAATTGATGCGCGAGACGGAAGAAAAAAGCCCCGCTGACCCAAAAATCACAATCTGGATATTGCTTTCCTACGGCGGGCGGGCGGATATTGCCCAAGCGGCGGGCGCTCTCGCCAAAAAAGGTGAAGCCGTAAGCGAAGAATCTTTAGCGCGCAATTTGTGGACTGCAGGAATGCCGGACCCCGATATTATCATCCGCACTGGCGGCGAGCAGCGCCTCTCCAATTTTCTTTTGTGGCAGGCGGCTTACAGCGAGCTTTTTTTCCCGAAAACTTTCTGGCCGGAATTTACCAAAGAAGAGTTTGAAAACATCGTAAACGAATACAAAAAGCGCGAACGCCGCAATGGAACATAATGTGTGAATTTTTCTGCGCTTGATTCGGGATTTTTTTTGTATTATTATTTTAAGAAATGGCGGAAAAAGAAAATAAAATTTCCCGGCTTGTTAAAATTGCTAAAAGTTTGGTTGGGAAACCATACAAATATGGGGCGAATACGGATGAAGCCCCGGACTTTTTTGACTGCTCGCTTTTTACTCAATACGTTTTTAAGCAGGTTGACGTGGACATCCCGCGAAGCACGATACTGCAGGCAGACGAAGGGGCGGAGGTTGATTTGGAAAACATCCAGCCGGGGGATTTAATATTTCTCCACGGCGAGCGCGGTTTTTACAACAAAAAATTTCCGGCTGGCGTTGGGCACGTGGTTTTATACGCGGGGGACGGCAAAGCCATCCACGCAGCTTCCGAAAGAATCCAAGAAAATCCGGAAGTCGCGGAGCGCGGCGAGGTTGAAGAAAAAGATTTGAATTATGTCATAAAAAAATACGGACCTCTTATCGTGGTTAAGCGGATAATCAAATGAATATTGAAATCAAATCGCCGGAGGAGGCGAAATTGAAAAAAGCGCTTGAGGCGCGGGAAGACGCCGAAGCAAGGCGGATTTTGCACTTTTTGAATATGCCGGATTTGTCGCGCACCGAAGGGAGTCCGCTCAAAGAAATAGTTGAGAGAGCCTCAAAGGTCAAAAGCCTTGAGGAATTCGATATAATCCAAATTCCGGAAATTATACCCACCAATATTTTGTTTGATCTATTTAATATGCCGCCGGGGCATCCTGCCCGCAGCAAATCAGATACTTATTATATCGGCGACGGTTATGTGTTGAGAACCCACGATACGGTATTTTGGTACTATTATTTAAATCACCCGGAAATTAAAAAAAGAATCGAAAACAAGGAAACCTTGGGCGTAATTTGTTATGGAAAAGTATATCGAAAAGACGAAATTGACCGGAGCCACATGAACGTATTCCACCAGTTTGGGGGGCTTTATATTGGGCCTGACGACAAAAAAAACATAACGCCGGAGGACTTAAAAAATGCTCTTTCAGAAGTTGCCAGAAGTATTTTTGGAAACATTAACTTTAGATTTTACGATCATAATTTTCCTTACACGGATCCAAGTTTTGAGATGGAGGCAGAAATTGGCGGTGAGTGGATAGAAATGCTCGGCTCCGGCATGGCCAGAAAGAGCGTACTGGCAAATTTTGGGCTCACCGGATACCACGGTTGGGCTTTTGGTTTTGGTTTAGAGAGGCTGGCTATGGCTTCTATGAGTCTGCCCGACATCCGGCTTTTATGGTCGGAAGACCCGCGCATCAAAAAGCAGCTCAAACTCGGCAATAAATATATTCCGGTGAGCAAATACCCGCCGATTACCCGCGACATATCTTTTGTGGTTTCAAAAGATTTTATCCCAAATAATTATTTTGACCTGATACGCGACTTGGGCGGCGATTTGGTTGAGGAAGTTAAGCTGATTGATAAATATGAAAACCCCGAAAAGTTCGGGGAAGCAAAAACCAGCTATGCTTACCGGATAGTTTTCCGAAGCAACGACAGAACTTTAACCTCTGGCGAGGTTGATGAGATAATGCCCAAAATCTACTCCGAAACACAAAAGCAATTTAACGCCGAAGTGAGGTGATGAAACTCGGCGCGCCATATTATTCCCAACGTTTGGACATCTTAGACCCCGAATGGAAATGGCGCAGCTGCGGGATTTGCGCGCTTGCGATGGCTATGGATTCACTTAGACGTCCGACGTCTAAGTTAGGGAATTTGGATGATTTAATAAAAGAAGGGCTTGCATCCGGCGCGTATTTAAACGGTGTCGGCTGGATTCATCAGGGGTTGGTGGAGCTTGCCAAAAAACACGGATTTGAAAATTCGTTTAGGAAAGAATGGGCGGAGGACAAAAAGAATGAAGCCGTAAAATATCTGGCTGAATTTTTAAAAAAAGAAATTCCGGTTTTGGCTTCCATGAAAAACACTGGCGGGGGGCACCTTGTTTTGATTGTCGGGCTGGAAGAGGGCGGTGATGTTCCGGAGGGATTTTATATTCACGACCCAAACGCCTATACCCGCAAAGACGGCGAATTTAAGTTTTTAAATCTGTCGGAATTTCTAAAAATCTGGAAAGGAAAGGTAGTGGTAATCGGGTGATAATTGTGCTAAGATTTAAGTACAAATTTGGATAAGATTTATGCCTAAAAAAGTGCCAAAAACAAAGCCCCAAAATACGGAGGGAAAGGGAGGGAGTTATACCGCCAAAGACATTTTTGTATTGGAGGGTTTGGAGCCCGTCAGGAAGCGCCCGGGGATGTATATCGGCTCAACCGGCCCGGACGGGCTTCATCACTTGATTTGGGAGGTGGTGGACAACTCCATTGACGAGGCGATGGCCGGGTACGCCAAAAATATCGCCGTAACTTTGCTGCCGGCTCACCACGTCCGCGTTATTGACGACGGCCGGGGAATACCCATTGAAATCCATAAGCATACCAAAAAATCTGCGCTGGAAACCGTAATGACGATGCTCCACGCCGGAGGAAAATTCGGCGGAGCGGGGTATAAAGTTTCAGGGGGGCTACACGGAGTCGGAGTTTCCGTGGTCAACGCTTTGTCTTCCTGGATGCGCGTGGAGGTTTGCCGCGAGGGCGAGCAGTGGGCGCAGGAATACCAAAGAGGCAAACCAAAAACCAAAGTTCAGAAAGTAGGCAGATGCTCGCGTATCGGCACAGCCGTTACTTTTGAGCCGGACACGGAAATTTTTATGCCGGTAAATCCGCCAGCCGGCGGAGGCAAGATTCCGGAATTTGACTGGAAAAGGATTTTGGAGCGCATGCGCCAGCAGGCCTATCTTACCAAGGGCATAAAAATTTCCGTGCATGACGAGCGCGCCAAAGACAAAACGGAGCATAAATCCTATGCCTTTTACTTTGAAGGCGGCGTGGCTTCTTACGTGACGTACCTTAACGAGGATTTCCAGCCCAAGCACGACACAATTTTTTATACCCAAAAAGAATCCGAAGGAATTATGGTTGAAATTGCTTTGCAGTATGTTGACGACCTTCAAACGAGGGAGCTCGCTTTCGCAAATAATATTTTAAACCAGGAAGGCGGCCAGCACGCAACCGGTTTTCGGACGGCGCTGACGCGCTCTTTGAATTCATACGCCCGCAAAAACGGGTATCTTAAGGAATCCGAAGAAAATCTGACTGGGGAGGACGTCCGCGAGGGGCTGACTTCCGTAATTTCCGTAAAACTTAAAAATCCGCAGTTTGAAGGGCAAACTAAAGCGAAACTCGGCAACCCCGAGGCGCGCACGGCGGTGGAAGACGTATTCGGGAAAGCATTTGACGCGTTTTTGGAAGAGCAGCCGCAGGACGCGCGGGCGATTTTGGAAAAAGTCATCTTGGCTCTCAAGGCGCGCAAGGCGGCCAAGGCGGCCAAAGACACTATTTTGCGGAAAGGCGCTTTGGAGGGCCTGGCGCTCCCCGGAAAACTGGCGGATTGCCAGTCCAAGAACGCCGCCGAGTCGGAAATTTTCATAGTTGAGGGAGATTCCGCCGGGGGCACGGCCAAGCAGGCCAGAGACAGAAGATTCCAGGCGATTTTGCCTCTGCGTGGCAAAATCTTAAACGTTGAGAAAGCGCGTCTGGACAAGATGCTGACCTCGCAGGAGATCAAAGCGCTGGTGATTGCCTTGGGCGCGGCAATCGCGGAGAGCTTTGACATATCCAAGCTCCGCTACCACCGCGTTGTGATTATGACGGACGCGGACGTGGACGGCGCGCACATACGGACGCTACTTTTAACGCTTTTTTACAGATACTACCTGCCGCTGGTTCAGCAAGGATATGTTTATATTGCCCAGCCGCCGCTTTATAAAATCCAAAAAGGCAAGGATGTAAAATACGCTTACGCCGAAGAAGAAAAAAACAAAATGACGAAAGGAGTTGACGGGCAAAACATCCAGCGCTACAAGGGTTTGGGCGAGATGAACGCCGAGCAGCTTTGGGAGACGACCATGGACCCGGCGCGAAGGGTGCTTAAGCAGGTGACTATTGAAGACGCCAAAGCGGCCGACCATATTTTTGACGTTTTGATGGGTGATGAAGTGGAGCCGAGGAAACTTTTTATTCAAACCCACGCCAAAGCGGTGAAGAATCTGGACATTTGACATATTTCGCGCGCGGAGTATTATTGAAATGTAAGAGCCCCGCGGGGCTTTTAAAAATGGTAAATAACACAAATTCACGTTTGTAAATTAGTATTATGTTTACGAAGTTAACAAATTATTTTAAAGAAACCCGGCTGGAGATGAAAAAGGTGAACTGGCCGACGAGGCAGGAAACATTGCGATATACCATTACTGTAATCGCGGTTTCTTTGGCCGTGGCCGCGGTTTTGGGCGCGTTTGATTTTATATTTTCGCGCGTAATCAGGATATTTATTTAATTTTTTAAATTTATGCCGAAGCAAACATCCGAATTCGGAAAAAATTGGTATGCGGTGCACACCTACTCCGGCTACGAAGACGCGGTCGCCCGCAATTTGCGCCAGCGCATTGAATCTTTGGGGATGGAGGACCAGATTTTTCAGGTTGTGGTGCCCAAAGAAAAAAAGATAAAAATCAAAAGCGGCAAGCGCCGGGTGGTTGAAGAGGAAATCTATCCGGGATATGTTCTGGTTGAGATGATTGTAACCGACGCTTCGTGGTATATTGTCCGCAACACGCCGCGGGTCACCGGTTTTGTGGGCTCGGGAACGACCCCGGTGCCTCTGGAGAAAGAGGAAATTGATTCGCTTTTCGCTAGAATGGGCAAAGAAGAGCCGACGCATAAAATTGACGTCGGCGTGGGCGAGCCGGTTAGAATCATAGACGGGCCGTTCAAGGATTTTGAGGGCAAAGTCGGGGAGATTGACGAGGCGCGCGGCAAAGTCAAGGTGTTCGTTTCCGTTTTCGGGCGCGAGACCCCCGTGGAGCTGGATTTCCTGCAAGTGAAGAAGTTATAAATATAATACAAATCTGCGAATAATATTCGAATGCTGCAAATATGCGAATGCAACGAATGGATAAAGTAATATATCCGGAACTATCGTACAAAATTTGCGGTTTGTGCTTTAAAATACATAACGATTTAGGCCAATTTAGAAGTGAGAAATCATATACGGATGCTTTGGAAGAGGCGTTAAAAACAGCCGGAATGTCTTATCAGCGAGAGAAATCGTTAGGCGCATCGTTTGAGGGAGAAAATGAGAGAAGAAATATTCCAGATTTTATGATAGAAGACAGGGTTGTAGTTGATTTAAAAGCCAAAAGAATAGTTTCAAAAGAAGATTATTTTCAAATGAAAAGATATTTAACAGCTAGCGGAAAGAAACTAGGACTTATAGTTAATTTTAGGCAAAAATACTTAAGCCCAAAGCGGATTCTGAATTAAGAAATTTATGAAAAAATTGAGGATAGCAAATCGTGTTGTGGTTTATGACAACAATAGTAATAAAGTTTTACTCGTACGCAATAGGGGTCAAAATTTTTGGTATCCGCCAGGCGGAGGATGGGAATATGAGACAGAACGTATTATTCAAGGCGCAAAGCGAGAGGTTAAAGAGGAAACCAGTTTAAATGTTAACATTGGGCGGTTGCTTTATGTTCAGGAATTTCATGACAAGCCAGATTCTATCTCATTTGAGATATTTTGGTTAGGGTGGCCTCAAGCCAACGCCAATTTCAATGGGGTTGGTGCCCAAGACAACGATGACGGCCGAGTAGGAGATGTGCGCTGGTTTGATAAAGAAGAAATTCGGGGCATTAAAGTTTTTCCTAAAAGATTACAAAGTGTTTTTTGGAAAAACATAAATAGCGCGCTGACGCAGGAAGACCCATTTTTGGAAGCTTGATTTTTATTCTTAATATTTGTATCATTCGCATAAATTTGTAGATTAGTATTATATTATGGCAAAAGCAATAAAAACAATAATAAAAATTCAGCTGCCGGCGGGCAAAGCCACCCCTGCTCCTCCTTTGGGCCCGGCGCTGGGCCAGCACGGAGTGAACATTGGAGAGTTCGTCAGCAAATTCAACGCAGCCACCGCCCAAATGGGAGGTGACATCATCCCCGCGGAAATTACAATCTACCAAGACCGGACTTTTGATTTTAAATTAAAGACGCCGCCGGCCTCCGACCTTTTGCGCAAAGCCGCAGGGGTTGAAAAAGGCGCGGCAAATTCTCTTGCGGGCAAAGTCGGCAAAGTTTCGCGCGCTAAAATCCGCGAGATTGCGGAACGGAAAATGGAAGACCTAAACGCCAATGACGTTGAGGCGGCCATGAAAATCATAGAAGGCACCGCCCGCAACATGGGGATTGAGGTTACGGAGTAGATTTGCTAGAATTTATTCAGAGATTCCTAATCGGAGGATATATGAAAAAAACTCCGCTGTTTGTCGCTATTGAAGGAGTTAGTAACGTTGCCCAAAAAGCACTTTCAGATGAGCTGGAGGTTTACTTTGCCGTTGAGCTGGGTTTGGCCGCCGTGGCGGTAAAAGAGCCGAGCGACGGGATTATTGGACATCGTATTCGGAAAATTATTGACGGAAAACTGCCCGCGCCCAAGACAAATTATGAGTTTCGGCGGCTGTGCGTTGAAGACCGGCTTGAACACATCAAAACCTGCATCCGGCCCCATATTCTGCTGGGGAACTGCGTGCTCTCTGTCGGATATTGGCTTTCCACGCTCGCTCACGGGATGTTGGACGGCTCTTTGGAACAATGCCTGCAATTGCATCGGGAGATTATCGGCGAAGAAATGATTTTCCCGCATCTTTCTATAATTTTAGACGCGCCGGAGGATTCTAATTATATCCGGCTTGCCGAGGCAAAATGTTTTGGCAATATTCATGTGATCAACTTCGATGGTGTGTCCTGGGAAGAAGTGCTTTCCTCGGCCATCGCCGCCATCAAGCCCTTGCTCTAACAGGGCTTGTTTTTTTATTTAAAAAATTATCGAAGGCACAGCCTGCTCAATGGGCATTGATATTGCGGAATAGGTTTGCTAAGTTTGAATAAGATTTGCGTTATTTTGAGTGAAAGGAGCAAATTATGTCTAGCAAAGGGCAACCTATTATTGGAGTTGATGTTCAAATACTAAAAGCGTATTTGATTTCCAGCCCATTCTCTGAAGGAACTGAAGCGACGCTGAAGAAACTTTTGAAAGTAGCCAGCTTCCGCGTGCGCAACGACGCGCTTGAGGCAGACGAAAGCTGGAGGCATTTTATCTCTTACCAGCTCGTATTTGACCAGCGGGGAAGGATTTTCATCTATCAGCGCGGAGAAAATATTGGAGAGAAGCGGCTTTCAGGGCTTTTTTCCGTAGGAGTCGGCGGACATATTGAGCGAAAAGATTTTTTTGAATTCAACAACGGCGATCCTTCATACGAGGGGCTTGTCGCCGGCGCAGATCGGGAACTTTGCGAGGAGCTTCACTTCCAAAATCTGATTTCCCGAAGCTTCGCAGGATTCATCTGCAGCAGCGACCCGCCGGTGGACAGGGTGCATCTTGGGTTGGTTTATAAAATAGAGATCGATGGGTTTGAGGGAGTCGGCGAAGAGTTGGCCGAGAGGGGCGGGCGGTTCGTTGCGCTTCCGGAGGTTTTGAAAAAGAAAAAATCTCTTGAATCTTGGTCGCAGATTTTACTTCTGCATCTCCAATCCATCAAGCCCGTGCTGTTGTAGCGGGGCTTGTTTTTTTATTTAAAATTTGCTAGGATTTGAAAAGATTTTTAGATTTCTAACCGAATGCCAACGCTGCTGAAATATAGGAGGAATAAATCATGGAGCAGTTTCTGAATTTGATTGACACGGTTCTGACCAAAGGGAAGAAAAGAATGTCGAGCGTCCAAGGGCCAGGCACTATCGTATACCCGGGGTATGAGATGCGTTTTCGGATGGAGGATGGTTTTCCGCTTATTACCACAAGAAGCTTGAAGGGTTCTTGGAAAGCGATGGTACACGAACTTTTATGGTTTTTGTCTGGCTCTGATGACGTCTCCGAGCTGCATAAAAACGGGGTTCACCTTTGGGATTCTTGGGCAGCTCCGGAGATATGCGCTCGTTATGGTCTTGGGCCGAGGAAACTCGGCCCGATTTATGGGCCTCAATGGCGTCATTGGAGAACGCGGGATGGCGGCGAGATTGACCAAATCAGTAATGTACTCCACGAGATCACAAATTTTCCGGATTCAAAGCGCATGACGGTCACGGCCTGGAACCCAGAAGATATTGATAAAGTGTTTATTGCTCCATGCCATGTGATATTCAAATTTACCGTGGCGGAGGGCGGGCTTTACCTGAATCTCTGGCAACGGAGCGCCGATCTTCTCGTTGGCGTACCTTTTAACATTGCCGAGTACGCGCTTTTGCTTCGGATGGTAGCGCAGGTCGTGGGTTTGAAGCCGATAGAGTTTGTGCATCATCTCTCCGACGTCCATATTTACTTTGACCAGGTTGAGTTTGCCAAACTTCAGTTCTCGCGTGATCCCCGGCCGCTTCCGCGGGTAAAGTTGAACCAGGAAACAAAGGATCTGTTTTCATTTAGGTTTGAGGATTTCACGCTGGATGGCTATGACCCGCACCCGCCCATCAAAGGGATTCCAGTGGGGGTGTGATTCATATGTAAGATGGCAATCGATGTGATAAAATGCATTAATGGGAGATGTTGTTGACCCGAAAAACGCCAGAAGTGAGGACTACCGCGCCGTCCTTAAAGAAATTGCTGCCGGAGGCAAATGCCCATTTTGCCCGAAGAATTTTAGGTGGCACAGAAAGCCGCTTCTGCGGCGTTACGGCAGATGGTTAATCACGGAAGCAGCCTGGCCTTATAAAAATGCCAAATTCCACTTTCTCATTATTGGAGGAAAGCACACGGATAAGGTGCAGAGATTAACGGCCGTGGATTTTCACGACATACTTTTCCTCCTCCGTTGGGCCATTAAGAGATTTGGCATAGCTGGCGGCGCGCTAAGTCTGCGCTTCGGGGACACGGCTCACACGGGGGCGACTGTACGCCATCTCCACTTTCATCTTATAGTTCCTAAATTGGGTAGAAGAGGCAAGGCGCTTGTGGTGAATTTCCCGATTGGTTGAAGCAAAAATAAAACGACCCGGCGGCTGCGCTGCAGCTGGCCGGGCTTTTTTTATTTCACAAAAATCAGTTCAATGCCTCTGGCTTTAAGGATGTTCTCAACATCCAGATAGGCGTTTCCGGAGGCGAAGAAGCATCGTTTGATGCCGGCTTCGGCAAGTATGCCGGAACAGGTGATGCACGGGAACACAGACACGTAAATATCAGCTTCTTTTATTCCGCCCTTCGCCGCCAAAACTTGTTCCGCGTGGATTGTCGGAGTGATTTCGCTATGCTGGCCGGCTTCAACGAAGTCCCTTATGTTTCCGAAAGCATAAGGTCTGTATTCGCTTATAGGGTCTTTGTTATGGGCTTTTCCAATCACCACCCCATTTTTTACTGCCACTGCTCCCACTTGGCGCCACCAATCCGGGCTTTTCTCGCCTTCCTCTGTCGCTTGGCGCACAATCTCTCGGTCAAAAGGATCCGCGGACTTTCTGTCGTATTTTATGTCTGTTCGAGAGACAATGTGGCTTTCATCCCAGCGCAGGAATGAGGAATCATAGCGAACTCGGCTTGCGGTCAGGTATTTTTCGGCGAAGCGCCTGGTGATGCATTCCCTGCTTGTGATGACTTCGGAGCCTTCCAGCAGTTTTACCGCGTAATCCTCCAGAATTTCCACTTTTTTAAAAAACCCCATGCTCGCGATGATTCTCCTCATCGTCAAAGGGTCAAGTGCGCGGATTTCCCGTTCCAGAAATTTACATTCTTCTACCAGGGTTTCTCCAAGAACCATGAGCCCGTCAACTTGTCTGGAGTATTTCTCAAAGAGCTTGATATAGCCCTGGTGGATGACCGGAATGTAAAGCACAAGGAGGGTTTTCATGGCTTGCCCCCTCTCGTGTCTAAAATTTCCATCAAGCCGGAGAGATTTTTTTTAAAAGCGTTTTGGATGATGGTAGTGCTGGAGGTGTTTTCCGCTTGCCTCGGGAGCACTATCAGCTTGCGGCAGTATTTCTTTATCTCCCGCTTCTGCTTCGCTGAATAGCTGTTTCCCTTAACCGCTATGAACACATCTGGCCGGATGCACTTCAAAAGGTCGCATTTCCATCTCCCTTGCTCATCCATGTCATCAAGCAGCGTTACAAAGTCAACGGGGAGCTGATAACTCAACATTTCCATCCGTTCCTCTTCAGGAATGATGGGGCGGTGCGCGCCCTTGGTTTTTTTAACTATGCGGTCGCTGTCGGTCCCCACCACCAGGATATTTCCTCTATTTTTTCCGGCGATGAGATAGCGGACATGCCCGATATGGAGCATATCCCAGGAACCGATCGTGAGCACTATTTTATAGCCGGCCGCGCGGAGCCCGTCCACGATTTTTGTGAGGGTTCGGTAATCGCGAACGACCTTTTTCTGAAGGGTGAGAACCAGGTCTGACAAGGAATTGTTCTGGAAGTTAGGTTTCTTAATCTTGCGCATCTTTATTCTCCTTTCCTATATTTTCTTTTGAGACGCCACCAAGTGAAATTGTATTCGTTCTTTTCGTTTTTTGGCCGCGGTTCGTAGTCGGTCCACTCCCACTCCAGCGCGTTAAAGTTCTGGAAAAAAACGTCGCCGGCTACGTCGGCATGCACCAGTGTTAAGTGAATAGTGTCGGTGTAGGGAAGCGCCAGCTTATATATTTCCGCTCCGCCGATGACGAATATTTCTTCTTCGCCCTCGGCCAGCTTCAGCGCCTCTTTCCATGAATGCGCAACTAGGCATCCGCCGGCGTGCCGGCCCTGTTGCCTGGTCAGCACAATGGTTTTTCGGTTAGGCAGGGGTTTACCAAGCCGCTTCAGTATCGATTCATGTGTTTTTCTCCCGACTATCACCGCGTGCCCCAAGGTCAACTCTTTAAAGCGCTTAAGGTCGGCAGACAGACGCCAAGGGACTTCTCCGGATTGCCCGATCACCTTGCTATTTTTTGCCATCGCAACGATTATGGAAATTTTTATACCCATATCCATTACTTGTTTCTCCTCTCTTTGTAAATTTTCTTCTATTGGCAAATTAGCAAACTTGCTGTAAATTATCAAGATATATGAAAATTCGTGTTTTGGCATTAATCATTTTACTTCTCGGCGTTTTGGCGGGGCTTTACGACCTACCTGCCGGCAGGCAGGCACGGTTTTTGCCGGATTTTTTGCGGTGGCCGTTCCGGCTGGGGCTGGATTTGCAGGGCGGAGCGCACTTGGTTTACCGCGCGGACATATCTTTGGTTTCTTCCGCCGAAGCCAGCGAGGCTATGGCCGGAGTGCGGGATGTTATTGAAAGGCGCGTAAATCTTTTCGGCGTCTCCGAACCGGTTGTGCAGACGGAAAACGTCGGAGGAGAGCGGCGGCTCATTGTGGAGCTTGCGGGCGTTTTTGACATAAAAGAGGCCATAAAAGCGATTGGCGAAACGCCCTATTTGGAATTTAGGGAATTAAAAGGGGAAGGTTTCGTGGCCACGAATCTGACCGGCAGGTATTTAAAGCGCGCCTCTTTGAGTTTTGAGCAAAATTTGGGCGAGCCGCAGATTTTTTTGGAGTTTAACGACGAGGGCGCGGAAATATTTGAAAGGATTACCGAGAAAAATGTCGGCAGCCCAGTGGCTATTTTTTTGGACGGCGCTCCAATCAGCGCGCCGGTGGTGCAGGAGCGCATTAGCGGCGGCCAGGCGCAGATAACCGGGCGATTCACTCTGGAGGAAGCGAAACAGCTGGTTAGACGGTTTAACGCCGGAGCGCTGCCGGTTCCAATCACCTTGCTTTCGCAGGAAAGCGTCGGCGCTTCTTTGGGCAAGGACGCGCTTATAAAAAGCCTGCGCGCCGCGATTTACGGGACGCTCGCCGTCATGCTCTTTATGATTTTATGGTACCGGCTTCCCGGCGTCATCTCGGTTTTGGCGCTCGGCGTTTACGGCGCGATTACTTTGCTTTTGTTTAAATTGATTCCGGTGACGCTTTCGTCCGCGGGCATTGCCGGATTTATTTTGTCGGTGGGTATGGCGGTGGACGCCAATATTTTGATATTTGAGCGCATGAAAGAGGAGCTCCGTTCCGGGCGGTCGCTGGATACGGCGATGGCCGAGGGCTTCCGCCGGGCATGGACGTCCATACGCGACTCAAATGTTTCCAGTTTGATTACCGCCGCGATTCTTTATTATTTCGGCACAAGCTTGGTGCGCGGGTTCGCATTAACTCTGGGGCTGGGAATTTTGGTAAGTATGTTTTCAGCAATTACCGCCTCCCGCTATTTTTTGCGCTCTTTGCCGCATACCGGCACCGGCCGCCTGACCCGCTTCCTCTTCAGCGCTGGACTTTCAAAATAGTTTTGGCTGGAGAGCTTGACGCCAACATTGATTTTTGCTAGCATGTAGTTTTTTGATCTCATGCGCTTGAGGGAGTAACCCCCGAGCGTTTTTTTATTGATTGTAAAATTTTGCTATGTTAAACTCATCGGTAATGAAACGGTGGCGGTTTTTGTTGGTTATGGCGTTGCTTGGCGGAGCAGATTTTGCTTTTGGGGCCGCTGGCGATGTGGCGATATATGAAATCTTATCTGACCCGGCTGGAGTAAATGATACGAGTTTGGAATACGTTGTCGTAAAAAATTTTGGCGCTTCGCAGATAAATCTATCCGGCTGGCATTTATATCCGGACGGCATTGGCTATTTTGCCTTTCCGGACTTTGTTTTGAACGCCGGGGCGTCAGTTGAAATCCACCTCCGCGCAAGCGGCGCGGACGACGACGCAAATTTATATTTTCCGGCCGCTTCCGGCAATATGGGAAATTCCTCCGGCTCGCTTGCGCTTTTTTCAAGCACGACTCATTCCAAGGACACAATTGTTTCTTATGTAAGATACCATAATCCCGGGAGTTCCGAAAAAAAAACTTGGGAGACAACTGCCGCAAGCGCTGGTATCTGGACTGCCGGGGCTTTCATTGATATTTCCGGGGGATACGAAGGAAAAGTTTTAAAGTTAAACGATTTCAATCAGCGCGCAAGCATAATCGGCTGGACTATATCCGATCCGGCTCCGGACTCAACGCCGCCAGCGGAAGAAAGCGACGCTACGGACGCGTCCGTTTCTGAAACTCAAACCAGTGGTTCGGTTGCGCCCAGGCCGGTTGCGCAAATCAAGGCCTATGCGGGAGAGGACCGCTCGGCGATAGCCGGGGCAACAATATTTTTTGACGGGTTTGCGGAGGGCCTTGCCGGCGAGCCTTTGGACGGCGCAAGATTTTCGTGGAATTTCGGTGATGGCTCGCCTATTTTAGACGGCGAAAAAATTGGACACGTTTTTCTTTATCCGGGCGTATACACAGTTTCTTTGAATGTTTCGTCGGGCGAGTATTCTGCAATGGATACGGTCAATATTGCTGTCATGGCGAGCCCGCTCACGATTTCAGAAATTAAAACTGGGCCGGATGGCTGGATTGAAATCAAAAATAATTCCTCGCGGAAAATTGAAATATCAAGATTTGGCCTCTCATGCGGAGATAAAGTATTTACATTTTCAGAAAATACATTTGTTGCCCCTTACGCGGCGCTGGTTTTGGGCACCACCACTCTCGGCTTCTTGCTACCTGCTTACGGGGGAGAAGTAAAATTTATTTATCCAAACGGTTCCATTATGTCTTCTTTAAATTACCCGGTTTTGGCGCTTGCTAAGGAGGAAAGCTTAAATTTTGAAAACAACGCTTGGATTGTGGCTCGCGCAACTCCTGGGGCAAAGAATGAAATCGCCAAAAAAACAGCGCCCATTGCTTCGGCAGCAAAGCCGGCGGACGCGCTCAAAAGTCCGCTTTCCCAAACAGCTTCCGTAATAAATATTGAGAACCCAGGAGGCACGCGAGCTTTTTGGGGCAGAGATTACTTCTGGCTTTTCGCTGGACTCGGCGTCGGCGTAGTGGCGGCTCTCATTTTCTTTTTGGGCAAACGATATTGGGCTTAGAGCGTTATATAATTAACTAGATGAAAGATGAGCTCAAAAAGCCCGTGATTTTTGTTTTTTCTACTGCCTATTTGCCGTTCATCGGCGGAGCGGAGGTTGCGATTGAACAAGTTGCGAAAAGACTCAAAGACAGGTTTGATTTTATAATTTTTACTTCCAGCATGCGCCGTGATTTGCCGAAAAGGGAAGTGAGAGATGAGGGATTGGTGGTTAGAGTTGGATTTGGAAATCGCTTTGATAAATTTTGGCTTTTGTTTTTTGGGTGGTTTAGGGTCTTACGAGAGGCGAAAAAACACCGCGGCAGAATAATTTTTTGGGTTGTGGATTTTTCCTTCGGAGCCGCTACAGCCGGACTTCTGAAAGTTTTTTATTCAAAAATCCCCTTAGTTTTTACAATTCAGTACGGCTACGGAGAGGAAAGAGTGACTAAGGGCAGACTCGGGCTTATGAATTTGGCGTTTCGGCTTATTTTAATGCAAGCGGACTATGTCACTGCAATATCAAATTATTTGCTTAATTTGTGCAAGCAATACGGTTATATCGGCGATGGGGCGGTAATACATAACGGAGTAGATATACGAAAATTCCAAAATTTAAATTCCAAATTTCAAGCAAATTTTAAAACGATAATCACCGTCGGCCGGCTTGTTCCGAAAAACGGCGTGGACATTTTAATTAAGGCGGTTGCCGAACTCAAAAAAGACACTCTGGCTGTTAAGCTGCATATAATTGGCGACGGCCCGGAGCGTAAACGGCTTGAGCATATGACGTATGGCTTAAAGCTTAAGGCAGATGTAGAGTTTTTCGACGAAGTTCCTTATGATGATTTACCGAAATGCCTCGCCCAAGCCGATGTTTTCGCGCGCCCGTCGCGCTCGGAAGGGATGGGCAACGCATTTGTGGAGGCGCTGGCCGCAGGGTTGCCGATTATCGGCACGCCTGTCGGAGGGATTTCGGATATTATAAAAGATGGCGAAACTGGATTATTTGCCAAAGTTGATGACCCGAAAGATTTGGCGGGTAAAATAAAAATTTTGCTGGAGGATAGAGCGCTGGTACAAAAAATTATCGCAAACGGCAGAAAAATGATTGAGGAAAGATTTTCTTGGGGTAAAATCGCAAAAAATTACGCGGACATTTTTAATCATGAGTTTAATATTAAAAAACGAGTTTTGATTGCGACCGGCATTTTCCCGCCGGAAGTTGGAGGACCTGCAACTTACAGCAAAACTTTATTGGATGAGCTGCCAAAAAAAAACTTTGGAGCGAGGATTTTAAATTTCAGGTCAGTTCGGCGCTGGCCGAAAATAATTCGCCATTTTATCTACGGCTTGAAGCTTATGGCTTGCGGCAGAAATGCAGATATTATTTTCGCACAGGACCCGGCGAGCGTTGGATTACCGGCCGCGCTCGCCGCTAAAATCTTGCGCAAGAAGTTTTTGCTCAAAATCGTCGGCGATTACGCTTGGGAGCAGGGGGTTCAGCGATTTGGAGTGAAGGAAGTTTTAGATGATTTTTCGAAAAATAAGTATCGGTGGGAAGTTGAGCTTTTGCGTAAAATCCAAAAATTTGTTGCAAATCGTGCAGAGAAAGTCATTGTGCCGAGCGAGTATTTAAAAAAGGTTGTTACGGCGTGGGGCGTAAATCCAAAAAAGATTCATGTTATTTATAATGCGTTTGATTTTGAAGGCGCCGGACATCAACTTAGACGTCCGACGTCTAAGTTGATTGTTTCAGCCGGCCGTCTTGTTCCATGGAAAGGGTTTGACGCTTTACTTGAGATTATGCCGGAGATTTTAAAAGAAGCGCCGGATGCAAAATTGGTAATAGTTGGTGATGGGCCGGAGCATGAGAAGCTCAAATTACAAATTACAAATTACAAATTACAAAAAACCGTTATTCTTGCTGGCAATCTTCCTCGCGAAAAAGTTTTGGAATATCTCTGCACCGCCGATATTTTTACGCTCAACACCGCCTACGAAGGATTTTCACACCAGATTTTAGAAGCGATGGCACTCGGCGTTCCCATTGTGACTACTGACGCCGGCGGCAATCCGGAGCTTATTGAAAACAACAAAGAAGGTTTTTTGGTAAAATTCAATGATAAGGAGGCACTAAAAACAAAAATTCTGGATATTTTGAAAAATCCTGAATTTGCCAAAAAACTTAGCGAAGCTGCCTCCCAAAAATCCAGCGAATTTTCAAAAGAGAGGATGATTAATAAAACTATTAAAATATTATTATGAAAGTCCTAATGATAAGTGGAGACCCGAGTATTGTAAATCCGCGGTCAGAAGCGTGCAAAAGAATGGAAGAATATCGCAAAACGCTCGGCGGGCTGGATGTTTTGCTCGCTTACGGAAACATTTTTAGATTTATTGGCGCAGTTTTTTCCGGTTTTAAGAAACTTTGGCATAAAAAATACGATGTGATTACGGCGCAGGATGTTGAACACGCGCTTCTGGCGTGGGCGTTTTCAAAATTTTTTAAGGTTCCATTTCAAATGCAAATACACGCCGATATTTTTAGCCATCAATTTGTTGAAAGCTCGGTTTTGAACAAATTGAGGGTGGCGTTGGCGAAGTTTTTGATTCCGAGGGCGGACTGCATAAGAGTTGTTTCAGAAAGAATTAAACTTTCGCTAATTTCTAATTTCCAATTTCTAATTTCTAACATCACCGCTTTACCAATTTTTGTTGATATTGAAAAAATAAGAAACGCGCTTATCAAAACAGACCTCTATAAAAAATATCCCGGGCGGTTCATAATTTTAATGGCTTCGCGGATAACAAAAGAAAAAAATATCGGATTGGCGATTGAGGCGGTGGGGGGGCTAATAACCCACCCCTTAAGCTCCCTACTTCTTATTGTCGGAAACGGGCCGGAGCTAGAAAGTTTAAAGTTAAAAGTTCAAAGTGAAAAGTTGGAAAGAAATGTTAAATTTGAACCTCACGCCCCCGACCTTGTTTCTTACTACAAAACTTGTGATTTATTTTTGCTAACTTCCAATTACGAAGGGTATGGGCGCACGCTGGTTGAGGCCGCTGCTGCGGGTGCAAAAATTGTATCAAGCGATGTCGGTATCGCGTCGGAAATTTTGGAGTCGGAATGTGTTTTCAAAGTCGGCGACAAAAGCGATTTGGCCGAAAAATTGAGCTCGGCTTTAAACCTGAAATTGCCTCCCCCCAAGCCGCTTGTTTCTCAAACAAAAGAAGATTATTTAAGGTTATATAAAAGCAGTTTTGAAGTATGCGCGCATAAAAAATGAATCTTTTAATTTTCACTCAAAAAGTTGATAAGGAGGACGACAATTTAGGATTTTTCCATCGCTGGCTGGAGGAGCTTGCAGAAAGAGCCGACAAAGTTTTTGTCGTGGCGAATTTTATTGGCAAATACAGCTTGCCGGCTAACGTTCAAGTTTTTTCTTTGGGAAAAGAAAAGAAAATTGGCAGAATCATGCGCTATATAAATTTTTATAAATATCTGTTTTCTGCACTGCCAAAAGCCGACGCCGTGTTTGTGCATATGATCCAAATCTGGGTTATTCTCGCTTGGCCTGCGGCGGCGATTTTCAAAAAAAAAATATATTTATGGTATACTCACAAATCAGTGACATCTTCTTTGCGGCTCGCCGAAAAACTAGTTGCAAAAATTTTCACGGCTTCGCCGGAAAGCTGCCGGCTCCGCTCTAAAAAAATTATGGTCACTGGACACGGCATTGATACCGAGCGTTTTAAGCCGAAAAATATGCTGAAAACCGGGGCGCTTAAACTTCTTAGCGTGGGGAGGATTACTCCATCCAAAGATTACGAGTTTATTCTTGAAGTTGTTAGTTTAGCAAGCGGGAATGCGGTTTTAGATATAGTTGGGGAACCAATTACAAAGGCGGACGTTACATATAAAAGGAAGCTGGAAATGCTGGTTTTGGAGAAAAATTTGCGCGGCAGAGTTATATTTTTGGGCGCAAAGAATCAAGACGAAATGCAGGATATCTACAACAGCCACGATATTTTGCTTCATGCGAGCGAAACCGGCAGCATGGACAAGGTGGTGCTGGAAGCAATGTCCTGCGGGCTTCCGATAATAACCACCAGCGAAGCGTTTAAAAGTCTGCTTGCAGTTTTGCCGAAGGACGCCGCAGTGATTGCGGGAAAAATTGTTCAAACGGCCGGCGCCGGAAAAAATTTGGCTTTGCGCGAGTTGGTTATAAAAAATCACAATCTTGAAAACCTGATTGAAACAATTATCGCCAATATGAGATGAATAAAATACCATGCTCCGTTGGAATACTGACTCTGAACTCCGGCGCCACATTGCGCCGCTGCTTGGATTCGCTCAAGGCCTTCGCGGAGATTGTAATTTGTGACGGCAACAGCACCGATAGTACTTTGGAAATTGCCCGCGAATACGGAGCCAAAATAGTAAAGCAATACGATTCGGACGAGCCCAATTTGCGTTGCGTCAAAGACAAGGCGAATGTCCGGCAAAAAAATATGGACGCGGCTTCTTACGATTGGTATTTTTTTATGGATTCAGACGATGCTTTATCCGCGGAAGTTGTTGAAGAAATTAAAAAGATAGCCGCGAATCCACGTCCGGAATTTTTTGTTTACCGCATGCCCACAAGGATTTTTATAGACAGCAAAGAAATAAAACACGAAGCGAGCTACCCTTCGTATCAAATAAGATTGATAAACCGAAAAATCAATCCGTATTTTAAGGGGAAGGTGCACGAGCGTCTGAAGTTTGACCGCGCAAGATATAAAGTGGGCGAACTTCAAAGCTATTACGATTTTCACTGGTCGCGGGAACGCGCCGAAAATTACTGGCAATACTTGAAAATGTACGCAAGCTGGGAAACGGAGCTTTTAGAATATGGTCCGCTAGGGCCGTTTCTCTACTGGTGCGTCTGGCGCCGGCTTCGCATAATCGCCGGATATCTGTATCGAATTCCCAAAATGTATCTGCTTTACGGATTTGAAGATTCCATGCCGGCGCGGATTCAGTTTCTGACTTTGTGGTACCATTTTTATCTTTTATATTTATTCATAAAAACGAGAGTCGCTCATGTGCGCAGTAAACGGCTTTAATTTCAAAGACGAAAGGCTGATTTTAAAGATGAATCAGGCAACGCGCCACAGGGGGCCCGACGGCACCGGAATTTTTTTGGACGACAAAATTTCTTTGGGGCATAACCGTCTAAGCATCATTGACCTAAGCGATGCGGCCGCGCAGCCCATGACAAGCGCGGATGGAAATTTAGTGATTATTTTTAACGGCGAGATTTATAATTTTAAAGAATTAAAACATGAGCTTGCCGGCTCTTATAATTTTAAAACCTCAAGCGATACCGAGGTGATTTTGGCGGCTTATCAAAAATGGGGATATGGCACGGTGAAGAAATTTAACGGGATTTTTGCCTTCGCGATTTGGGATAAATTAAAACAAGAATTGTTTTTAGCACGGGACCATATTGGCATAAAGCCATTGTATTATTATTCGGACGGTTCCAAATTTATTTTCTCTTCCGAAATAAAGGCCATTCTGAAACACGATGTCCCCGGAAAATTAAACCGCGCGGCATTTAGTGTTTATTTTAGGGCTTTATACGCGCCGGAGCCGCTTACTATGTTTGAATGGATTTATAAATTTCCGCCGGCGCATTACGGCGTTTTCGGGGACGGCAAGCTTAAACTTACTAAATATTGGAGGATTCCGGAAATAAGATATTTTGATAAGCCGCTTCAAGATTTGGCGGAAGATTTGCGCGGAGAAATCTTGAAAAGCGTAGAGCGACAACTGGTTTCCGACCGCCCCGTAGGGCTTTACCTTTCCGGCGGGATTGATTCCAGCGCCGTACTGGACGCGATGAGCGCGGCCCGCGGGAACATAGACACTTTTTCCATCGGGTTCACTCTGCCCAATAAAAATGACGAAGAAAAATTCAACCAGGATTTTTATCTGGCAAAGCGCACCGCTGCGCGCTACGGCGCGCGCCACCACGAAGTTTTGCTCAAAGAGGAAGCAATTCCTGATTTTTTGGAAAAAGTTTTTTACCAGTTGGACGAGCCGATTGCCAACCCAACCGCTATTCCGATGATGAAGCTGGCTGAATTTACCAAAAGCGGGGGGGTGGATGTGGTCTTGGGTGGAGACGGCGGAGACGAGCTCTTCGGCGGGTACGAAAGATACCGCTTGAGCAGAATTTTGAGTTTTTTGCCGAAGTTTTTTCTGCCGAAAGAAACGGACAGATTCGCGCGATTCATGTTTCAAAAAAATCCGATTTTAAGCGAGGTCTTGCAGAAAGAATTTTTTGAAAGAAACATTACAAAATCTTTTTTTTCAAAAAATTATTTTCGCAACAACCAGTCCAAAACTTTTGAGGAGCTTTTCATGTCCGTGGACAGGCAGTCATGGCTTGTAGACGAGTCGCTTTTGCGCACGGACAAGATGTCCATGTTTTCTGCGGTTGAGGCGAGAGTGCCGCTTTTGGACAAAAATCTTGTTGAATTCGCGGCGAAAATCCCTAGAAAATATAAGCTAGGCGCGTTTAACACAAAAATTATCTTAAAAGAAGCGTTTCGCGGCCGGATTCCTGATTTTTTGTTGCACCAGCCCAAGCGCGGATGGTTCTCTCCTGCGGCAAAATGGTTAAGAGCCCCCAAAATTCACGCCGCCGTTCAAAACATTCTCTCCCAAAATTATTACACAGAGACCGCGCCGGTATTTAATTGGAAAAATATTGAGGAAATTTTAAAGGGCCACGTTGAAGGCAAAAGATACAATCTCACGATTTTATGGGCGCTGATAAATTTCCAGGTTTGGGCGAAACTTTATAAAATTAAATTATGAAAAAATTAATTTACATAGCCAATGCTCGCATTCCCACCGAAAAAGCGCACGGTATCCAGATTATGAAAATGTGCGAAAGTTTTGGAGAGTTGCTTGCCCGCCGAAGCCTTGGCGAAGGCGGGGAAATTGAATTATTAGTGCCTCGGCGCCTAAATCCCATCAAACAAGACCCGTTTGACTATTATGGTGTTCGCCGAAATTTTAAGATTACAAGATTGCCAACACTGGATTTAATTACCTTTGGATTCGGGAGCTTGGGGTTTTTCATTGAAACGATATTGTTTTTAATTTCATCAACGATTTGTCTGCTTTTCGGAAAATACGATATTTTGTACACTCGCGAATGGCTGGCTGGGCTATTTTTCAGAAACATAGTGCTGGAGATTCACTCTTTGCCGGCGAAGCCAAATTTTTTTCATAAAAAAGCGTGGCGAAGAGCTAGGGCGCTTTTGGTTTTGACGAGTTTTATTAAAAACGAACTTGTTAAATTCGGAGTGCCGGAAAATAAGGTTCTTGTTCTCCCTGACGCGGTGGATTTAGCAAAATTTGACATAAAAATCTCTAAAGAAGAGGCAAGGAGAAAACTTGGCTTGCCGCAAGATAAAAAAATAATTCTCTACACCGGGAGTTTTTATCTTTATGATTGGAAGGGAGTAGATATTTTGTTGGAATCGGCTAAAAATTTCGGCGAAGATTTTTTGTTTCTTTTTGTCGGCGGAAGTGGCGAAGAAATTGAGCAAATAAAATCTAAATATAATAATTTAAGCAATGTTCTGCTGACGGAGCATAAACCCTACACTGAAATTCCGTATTATCTGAAATCCGCCGATGTTTTGGTATTGCCGAATAAAGCAGGGCACAAAATGTCGGAGCAGCATACTTCGCCATTGAAACTTTTTGAATATATGGTCTCCGGCAGGCCGATTGTCGCTTCCAATTTGCCGTCTCTCCGCGAGATTTTAACCGAAAAAGAAGCGGAGTTTTTTAGACCTAACGATTCTATGGACTTAACACGCGCGATAAAAAAGGTTTTAGAAAACGTCTCATTTGCCGAAGAACTTTCCCGCAACGCCCTCCGAAAAGCCCAAAATTACACTTGGGCAAAGCGAGCAAGACGGGCACTTGACTTTATAGTCAATTTAGCCGGTTGAGTGAACAACTCACTCCCGGCTATTTTTATTTTTTCCTAAAGCGGAGCGCGAGCACCACGTAAAGCGAGTCAAAAATATCGCGGAGGGTGCTTTTTGAGGAGCCGCCTCGGCGCTCCAGAAATTTAATCGAGATTTCTTTGGTTTTTGCGCCCAGGCGCAGCATTTCGTAGAGAAACTGGATTTTATAGGCGTAATATTTTGATAAAATCCTGCTTTCATCAAGCGGCAGGCGTTCCGCGAAATTTTTTACGCGGGAAAGCTTGAAGCCGGAGGTCGCGTCGTTTACCGGAAGCCCTAAAACAAATTTGGCGGTTAAACCGCCAAGTCGGCTTAAAGATTTTCTCCAAAGCGCCCATTCTTTCGGAATGGAGCCGCCCGCGACATAGCGCGAGCCGATTACGTAATCGTATCCTTTATCAAATTCGGCAACCAATCTTTTTATATCCTCCGGATTGTGCTGCCAGTCGCCGTCAAACTCTATCACCGCGTCAGCTCTTAATTTTTCTATAGCGTATTTTATGCCCGCGATATACGCGGCGCCGATGCCGCGCTTTTCTTTTTCAACTATTAAATTGAGATTCGGATATTTCGCCGATTTTGTTTTTACGATTTCCGCGGTTCCGTCGGGGGAATTCCCATCCACGACTAACACTCCCATTTGGTGGTTCTGGATATCTTTAAATGTTTTCTCAAAAAGCGCGTCCAAAAGCTGGCCTATTAATTCGCTTTCGTTATAAGTTGGTATAATCGTTATTATTTTCACCGGTTTAATTTATATATTTCTATTTTTGGCCCAAATTCTTTTATTTGAAACAAGGCCAAGGGATTCTTTAAAAATTGACTTTCAGCCACGGACATATCCGATTCGCCGGAGCCGAAAGTTTTTATAAGCTTTCCGTTCCCCATCGCCTTTTTAAAATATTGGCCATTGCGATAGTTCGGCTGAATAATCACGTATTCGTAGTTGTTTTCTTTAACATAGTTTTCCAAGTTTTCGTAGAAATTTTGATTGTTGGCGTCAAATAAGTTCAGGGCGTGAAAATTCGGCCTCCCCAGCTCCGCGTCCGCTAAGTCAACTTTTCTTAAAGAAGATGAATCTATTTTCCTCTGCTCATCAACGGCGCTTTTGTTTGTGGAAAAACGTGTGAGCCGAGCCAGCGTTATTATTTTTGCCCCGGCGGGTAGGTTTGCTTCAGCCCAAGAGCGCGCCATGGTGCGCGAGTCATTTTTTAAGGCCAACCAGCCGAGCCGCAACGAGAAAATAAGAGGGAGCAGTAGCAGGATCATAAGCGATTTTGATAAGGCGGCGGAAGACATTTTTTTTTGTGTTTCATAAAACCCATACCCAGCGAGAATTATGAAGATTGGCAGTATTCCCATGAAAAATCGCGGCTCAAAACGGAAAATTAGATAAAAAATCACGCTGTAGGCGCAGATGAACGCGGCGAAAGCCCAGAAAACGCCGCGCGATTTTTTAAACGCGAAAGCCAGGCCCGCCGTAGCGAACGCGATTAACACAAACTCCGAGGCGGCAATGGTTTTTGCGAAGTAAAATGGGCTTGAAATGAGCCCCCGGACAGTTTTTGCGGCACTCTCTGTTGTATCCGCTCTGAAACCCAGGCTTCCTGGGTAAAGCAAGTAGGGGAGCATGGCCAGCACCGCAAAAAGGGCGCATAAACCGTAGAAAAATTTTTCTTTTAACAACCCTAAAATAGATTTTTTTTCGTAAAGTAGGTACCAAAAGACAATAAGTAGGGCCGAAAGGATATTTGTTATCGCAAAACCCACGCCGACGCCCGCGCTAAGAGCTGCTAGCAGATATCTCTTTTTGTCGGAGACTTTTTGATGAGAAAGCCAAAAAAGAGTGAGTGCGGAGAAGAAAAAAACGGAAAGCCAGTGCCTGCTAGTCATGGATAGCGCGGTATGGATTAAACTGGTTGAAACAAAAAAGGCGGTAAACAGAGCTGGAGTTTCGTCTGTGAAAATATTTTTTGCTATTTTATAAATTAAATAAACCGATGCGACGCCCAAGAGAATATTTATTACTCGCGCGATTATAAAAAATCCAGAGAGGTCGCTCAATAAATACGCCGCGAAAAGATTCGCCGCGCCTTTATAGAATAAAAATTTTACCGCGGCAAGTGCCGCAAAAAACGGCAAATATAAATAGGCGAGATACGGCGGATAGTAAAGAACGGTCTTAAAATCAGCAAAATGGAGCGCCGGCAACAGAGTTTTTAGTTCAAGCATTTTAAGCGCTGCCAATACGAAAGGAGGTTCATCATCAACTAGCCAAAGAGGAAGCCCATAGCTTACACCAGCGATTCTTATCAGAAACGCCAAAGCCAAAATAGAAATAAGCCATGTTCTCAAGTTCATAATTACATTTAACTATATAGAAAATTTAGGTTATAATCCATAGCATGTTTAAACTTTCCATTATTGTCCCAGCGTACAACGAGAAAAATACTATTGCGGAGATTTTGAAACGCGCGGAGGGCGCTGATGTCGGCGAATCGCAAAAAGAAATTGTGGTTGTTGATGACGGCTCAAGCGATGGCACGCGCGAAGTTTTAAAACATTTAGAAAAAACAGGCAAATACAGAATACTTTACCAGGATAAAAATAAAGGCAAGGGCGCGGCTCTCCGGCGCGGGTTTCAGGAAGCTCTCGGCGACTTTATTATTGTTCAAGACGCAGATTTGGAATATGATCCCAACGAATATAAAATTTTGCTGGCTCCGCTTTTGGACGGTCGGGCTGACGTGGTTTTCGGCTCGCGTTTTATGGGTGCCTCGGCGCACCGGGTTTTATTTTTCTGGCACTATGTCGGCAATAAAATTCTGACTACGCTTTCCAATATTTTTACGGACCTCAATTTAACCGATATGGAGACGGGGTATAAAGCTTTCAGGCGCACGGCGCTCTTGAAAATCCTGCCGAAACTCAAAAGCAGCAGGTTCGGCATTGAACCGGAAATCGTCGCCAGAGTCGCCAAGGCCGAACTCCGCGTTTACGAGGTTGGTATTTCCTACAGCGGCCGGACTTACGCCGAAGGGAAAAAAATCGGCTGGCGTGACGGCCTTTACGCCATCTCGGCTATTATCAGATTTAATTTATTTGATTGATTTTGAGCTGGCTCAAAAATCATAAAACCGAGATTTGGATTTTTTTTCTGGCGTTCGGGGTCAGGTTCTTGTACGCGGTTTCTGTGCAGGTTAAATTTGGATCGCAGGGATTTCTGGCTTACTCGGACGCTTTTTCTTTTTATCTTCCTCTGGCGAAGAATCTAGTCGAAAATCATATTTTCAGCATGAGTGCGGCCCCGCCGTACGTGCCCGACGCCTATCGCACGCCTCTCTATCCGCTTTTTTTGGCATCGTTTTTGTGGTTTAAGTTGCCGATTTTTGCAATTGTTTTCGCGCAAAATGTCTTGGCCGGGTTCATGGCGGTTTTAGTTTACCGCATCGGCATTTTAATTTTTAATTCGCGGAATGTGGGCTTTTTTGCGGCAGTTTTTATGAGTGTTGAGCCAATGTCTGTTTATTGGAATAATCTTTTGATGTCAGATTATTTGTTTGCCTTTTTGTTTATTCTGGCCTTTTATTATTTTGTTTTAAGGCGTTATTACCAGTTTACTCTATTTTTTGGTTTGGCAACGCTTACGCGCTCCGTTGGCATATACTTTTTCCCGCTATTTCTAATTATGATGTTTTGGAGACAGATCGGCTTGAAAAAAATTATTGTGTCCACCACGCTGTTTTTGGCCGTGCTTTTCCCATGGATGCTTCGCAATAAAATTGTTTTTGATACGTGGCAATTATCTTCCGCTTCGTGGTATAACCTTTACGGCGTTGTTACGTCGATATTCGCGGATAGAGAAGGGTTTATACTGCCGCGCCCGCAACTTCCGCCTTACGATCCGGCAAATATCCCATTTTACCAGAGGCATTTTTTTGAAATTTTTAAAGAAAGGCCATGGGCCTACGCCAAATTTTACGCCTCTGTGGTTCTGGAGTCGCTTTCTAAAAATCCGTACTTTTATCTCACTAATTATGTTTTAAAACCGAAATTGCCGCAGCTTTTTGACGAGAATTTTGGAAAGTGGATTTTTGCCGCCGCCGCGGCGGTTTGGGCATTCTGGGCGCTGCTTTACGCGTTTGCGCTCTTGCTTTTTTTTGAAAAAAAAGCGAGGATTTGGTTTTATTTGATCTTTCTCTTTTTTTTGGTAAATGCCGCTTCGGTAGGAGCTTTAGGGTTGGGCGCGGACATGAGCAGGTATATGCTGCCTTTGACGCCTTTTATTCTTTTATTCGCCGGCGCCGGATTTAATTTTATTTATAAAAAATATGCCGCGAGATAACCTGATTTTAACTTTTCTATTTGTCATTTTGATTTTGTTTGGCGTATGGCGCTTGCCTTACAGCCCTGCCACTTGGTTTGACGAGGGGATTAATTTAGGCATTGCCAAAGGATTAATAAATCACGGAGTTTTTAGTTTGGAGATTGCGCCCGGCGAATTTGTTGAGACGCGCCAATTTTTGATTACCAGCAATTATCCTGTTTTGCTGCCGGCGGCTTTATCAATGAAATTATTCGGCTTTAATTTGGTTGCCGCCAGAGCGCCTATGGTTTTGTTTTTGTTTTTATTCTCGCTCGCCGCCTATTTTTTAGTAAAAATGCTTTACGGAAAAACTGCGGCTCTTATGAGCGTCGCACTGATTGTATCTTTTACGCCTTTTTACGGCAATGGTAAAGCCGTTTTGGGGGAAATTCCGGGGTTGTTTTACTTTTTATGCGCATTGCTGCTGCTCGCGCCGGAATTTAATTTTAACAAATTGTTTTTAGCCGGACTTTTCACCGGCCTCTCCGCCGCCGCCAAGCCGGTTTTTTTGATTGTTCCTGCGGCGGTTTTGGTTGGCGAAATCGTCTACTATAAAAACGATTTTAAAATTTTGCTGAAACGGTTCTTGCTCATTGCCTCCGGAGCCCTGTTTCCGCTGATTTTTTGGCTATACACGATTTTGCCGAGTTTTTCTTTAGCCGGACTTTTTCCAGCGTTTAACTATTATTCAAATTCCTACGCTTCTGTTAATTTCGGCGACCTGATTTCCGCGAATTTTTTGAGATTTTTCACGGAGTCCACGCCAATTCATTTCTTATTGCTTTTTTTGGCGTCCGCCGCGTTCATTTTTTGGAAAAACAAAAAAGGCGAAGATGTAAAAAAAGTTGAAATTATTTTAGCTGCTTTTATTTTGCTGGTCCTGGCTTTTTACCTCAAAACCCCGGGCTGGTACCGCTACTTTTTCCCCGCGCATATGGTTTTGTTTCTGGTCTTTCCGGCCGCCGCACTCCGCTTGATTGGCAGAAAAGCCGCCGTCTCTCTGATCGCCCTGCTTTTTATTTTCCAGACCTCCTACACCATAAGCCAGCGGAACTCCAGTTTATATTATTCCGATGAAACTGAAATTTTTTCCAAATATGTCATGGAAACAACCACACTAGATGATAAAATTTTTATTATCAACGCCTCAAGCGCAGCTTTTTTGATTGAAAGCCGGCAAGTTTATCAGTATCTGCGAATAAACCCTGTTTTGTCTTTTGGAAAAACCGATATAGAAAATTATAATTATGTTGCTGTTCAAAGCGCGCCAGTTGATATATTCGTCAATACTCTAGAGTCTGATTACGAAATACAAAAACAAATCGGCCACTACTCTTTATATAGAAAACTTAGTCAGTAGCTAAGCCAGATTTTAATTATATCTATAAGCATCCGGAGAGAATCTCTGGCTATTTTGATATTTGACTGGCCGGCGTTTTCCAAAACCACCGGAACCTCCTGGATTTTTAGGCCGGCTTTTTGGGCTTCAACCAAAAGCTCCAAATCAAAAGCAAAGCCGTTGATATTTAATTTCGGGAGAATCACCCCCGCCGCTTTATGACTCATTCCTTTAAGTCCCGCTTGGGTGTCTGAAAATCTCAAATGCAAAAGATTTCGGACTAAAAACCCGAAGCTCCAATGAGTAAGACGTCTTACAGTGCTAATGCCAAATTGGTCAACCTGCCAGGTTGACCACAGGTGGCGGTTTGCGATAACCAAATCAGCTTTCCATGAACGCAGAAACTCAATCATTTCTTTAAAATGCTTTGTGCCGTACGGCAAATCTGCGTCGGTAAAAATAATGACGTTACCGGAGGAGGTGGCGATGCCTTCGCGCACACTCGCGCCTTTGCCTATATTTTTTGCCCTATTTATAAAACGGATCGCCGGATATTTTTTTAATTTCTCTTCAACTATTTTTGCCGTGGCGTCTTTGCCTCCGTCATTTATTATCAAAACTTCAGCGTTTAAATTTTCGCTCTGGATAAAATTCATCAGCGCCTCCACGCTCTTGCCGATGTGGGCGGCATCGTTATAAACTGGAATGATGATAGAAATCTCCGGCGCTAAGCTTGCGGTTGCTTTTTGGGGGGGCATTGTTGCTTTTTTATTTGCTGTTATTTTTGCTCTTTTTTACTTCGGCTATTTTAGGAACGACCAATTTTCTAAAAAACTTTTTTACATTTCCGCGATCTCGCTTTTTGCGCTTGCGTTCCTAAAGCTCGTAATTTTTTATATGTATCCTTATAATTACATCGCCGATCGGCTGGTTTTTTACGCCATCCCTTCGCCCAAGGCGCTTGGGTGGCTGTGGCTGGCCGGCACTACGCTCCTTTTCATGCTATTTTTGCGTTTTCGGGAGAGGATGGAGCGAGTTGCTGTTTTTAAATTCCTCTTCGCGCTCTACGTTTTTTTTGTATTTTTCAGCATCGGCGTGGCGGCCGTGCGCGAAGGTTTTTTTAGCGTTTATGAGCCGTTTACCCGCACTCATTTTGAGTACACCGGGAATCTTTATTTGATAAGAAACACATCTGATTTTCTGAAGAACTTCATTGATTTAAGCCAGTCCTTGTCAATACACACCCGCATACATCCGCCGGGGTATACACTTATTCTTTATTTTTTCCAGAAATACTTGCACGCGGGTTTCGGCGGTATGGCGGCGCTTACGGTTATGCTCGGCGGGCTTGCCGTTTTCCCACTTTACTATTTTTTAAAGAATTTTGCCACCGAGAGGGAAACAAGAAGGGGACTTGAGCTTTTTGTCTTTTTCCCAAGTTTTGCGATGATGAGCGCGACTTCAATGGACGCGGTTTTTTTGTTTTTTGTTTGGATCGCCATATTTTTAATCTATGCCGGCTGGATGAGAAGCGCGGTTTTATCTTTTTTGGGCGGGGTGGCCGCCGCCGCCGCGCTATTTTTAAATTATTTGTTTTTGCTCGCTGCCCCGCTCTTTTTGATTCTGCTTTTTATGGTTTACGGAAAAAGCGGTGAGGCCAAGCGCTTGATTTTCAGAACCGCCGCGGCTGTTGCCGGCCTCGCGCTTTTTTTTGCGGCCCTTTATTTGGTTTACGATTATTCAATTTGGGAAAATTTTTGGGTTTCGCGCGCCGCGCAAAATGCGGAAATCAAAAGCAACTTTGAATCGCTCTTGATATATTTTGTTTACTTTTTTATGAATTTATCTGCATTTGCCGTCTATCTAGGTCTCCCGAACGTTTTTTTGCTGGTCGGGCGGATTAAGGAATTTTGGCGGCGCGAGAATTTGGCCGCATCGCTCGGATTTATCATGGTAGGGCTTTTTTTGCTCATGGGTATTTTCCAGGGCGAGGTTGAGAGAATATGGCTCTTTTTGACCCCGCTTTTCATTTTGCCGCTGATGAAAATAGTAAAAGATTGGGAGCCCTTGCGGTTTAACGCGCTTTTGTCATTGTTGTTTTTTCAGATTATTACTTTGCAGATTCTGTTTTACACTTATTGGTGAGCTTCGCGCCGGTTTTTGGAGCACGCAGATTATTGAAACGCCGAAAGGGAAGTTCGCCAGGCGAAGAATCTTCGCCTCCAGAGAAAAAATTTTCTCAAGAGCGTAATTCAGCGGTTTAGGCAGCATAAAGAAGTCAGACTCACCCTCGCCCAAATTAAACGCCCTTCTTAAATATCTGAAAACAAGTATCGGCAGGAACATAAACGCGTTAAAATAACTTATTTTTTTTATGGTCAGATTTGTTCTGGAGCGTATTAAGCTCATCAGGCCCGGTTTTGCGTATCGGCGTTTATGATGAAGCAGTTTATCGTGCTCGGTCCATAAAAAATCAAATGCGGGCACGGTTATAAGCGCCAATCCGCCGGGCGCGAGCAGTTCTTCTATCCGTTTGAGCGCCGCGACGTCGTCTTCAATGTGCTCCAAAACGTCCAGCAGAGTGATGACGTTATATTGTTCATCCAGTTTGATTTCGGGAAACTCGCCTTTAATTAACGTAAAGTCCGGGTTTAGCTTTTTTGCGAGATCAGCGGCAACGTCAGAAAAATCAAGCCCAAAAACGTTTTTTGAGAAATTGCCAAGGAGGACGGCGTTAAAACCCGTGCCGCAGCCGATGTCCAGGGCTCTTTCAACTTTTTGAGGGCAGAATAATCGCAAGCATTCGGAGATAATCCTGCGGCGGCCGCGGAACCACCAATGGTCTTTTTCAGTGTTATAAAGCTCTATATATTGGGCTCTTTCCATGCTATAATTTTATTTTGATTGTTATGCCAAAAACCGATTTTTCCATCATAGTGCCGGTGTATAATGAAGCGAAGCGCATACCGAGAAGTATAGACCAAATTTTCAATTTTTTTAATAGCTGCGGAGATGCGGTGGAGGTGATTTTTGTTAACGACGGGTCCACTGATGACACGGAAAAAGTTCTGGAAAGTTATCAGGGAAAGCATGATTTTAAAATCATAAAATACGGCAAAAATCGCGGGAAGGGTTATGCGGTAAGACAAGGCACCCTCGGGGCCAGCGGGCGCTGGATAATTTTTTTTGACATTGATTTGGCGGTTCCCTTAAGCGAGTTCCAGCATTTTAAATCTTTCGTTTCGGACGGCGATCAAATAGTTATCGGCAGCCGCCGGATGACGGATTCGCGCATAAACAAGCGCGAGCATTGGCTGCGCGAATTTCTCGGCGCCGGATTCAGCGCGCTGTCCCGCGTTTTCGTTCGCGAGGTAGCCGATTTTACCTGCGGGTTTAAATGTTTTTCCCGCGAGGCGGCCGCGGAGATTTTCCCTATTGCGCGGATAAACAGATGGGCGTTTGACACGGAGCTTCTATATGTCGCAAAATTAAAACGCATACCTATCCGCCAGATGCCGGTAGAATGGTCGCATGATGATGATTCAAAAGTAAGAGCCGCCCGTGACATTGTTATTTCTTTGAAAGAACTTATGCAAATAAAAATTAACCAATTAAGAGGGTTTTACAAATGAAATTTTTTACAGAGCATAAATTTATTTTTGTTTGCGCGATTTTGCTTGCGTTTTTAATCCTCTTGCCTTCGTGGATGTTCCCGTTTATGGCCGGCGATGCGTATAATGGCATCAATCTTGGCGAATGGGACGACGACGCGGCATACATCGCCAGAGGAAGGGAAATTCTGGAAGGCCATTCTTTGGGAAATACTTTTTTGAAAATCGGCAAAAACGATTCGTCCGACCCGCACCAGACTTATATAGACTACCTATTGCTGGCGCCGGTAAAACTATTGGGGCTTTCCGGCGTCGCGAAAAATCATATCGTGGTGCTTTACGGCTTTTATACTTTTTTGGGAGTTGCTTTGTTGGTTTTATTTATTTATTTTTTTATTCTGCATTTGTCCGACAATAAATTGCTGTCAGCCGCCGCCGCTTTATTTACAGTGGGCGGCTATGAGTTAGTAAAGCTTTACCACCTTCCAGTTACCGCCGTCGCCTATAATTTCAACATATTTTCCCGACCAATAATGCCCGTTTACGGGCTTCTTGCGCTTTTTATTTATATAAATTTACTGGCAAAAAGTTTGCGTGAATCGGGATGGAGGCGCGTCTTTTGGGCGGGAATTTCTTTCGGCGCGTTGTTTTACGTCTATCCTTTTACATGGACGTTTGCCGCCGCGCTGACAGGGAGCTTGTTTTTGATTTATATTTGTCTGCGCGATTGGGAATCAGCGAAAAAAGTTTTTTGGGTTTCAGCCATCGGGCTTGCCATCGGGTCTTACGCCCTTGTTTTATTAGCGTTGCTTATGTCTTCGGAAATCGGCAAACAAATCGCCGGCTTTACAACGTTTATTTCTCACGCCCCCGCGCCCTTCAGCAAGCTCTCTTTTTTGATTTTGATTATGGCAATTATTTACGCTTTCAGAAACCGCGGCAAAAAAGATTACCCGATTCTTTTGGCGATTATTCTAGCCAGCTGGATAGCTCTGAATCAGCAGGTAATTACCGGGCGCGATCCGCAAGGCGTTGACCATTACTTTTGGTACTTTACCATTCCTACTTCCATTGTGGTGGGGTCTTATGTTTCGTGGGCGCTTGTGTGGGGCGCGGAGCGCGGGAAATTAATATTGCGAAAATACGGAAGCGCTTTGCTCGGCATTGTAATCGTCATCGCTTTTTTAAATACTGCCAGCCGGCAATACGCTAGAATGCTTGTGATTTGGGATGCCAAAGAATACGCGCAAAACTACCGCCCGATTATTGACGCATTAAACCGCGATACCGCGCCCGGGGTCATTTTAAGTTCCGATCTTTTTTATGGAAGATTTTTTTCAGTCTATACCGACCATGATTTATTTTGGGCCATGCACGCGTTCAATTTCGCTACCCCTGCAGAAAGAATGAAAGACGCGCTTTATGTGTACGCGTATTTGGATAAGGAGGCCAGAGGCGACTTTGCCGGCGCGCTTTATAAGATAGACGCCGGCGGGATTAAAAAAGCATATGGGCGCCACTACTCATCAATCTATGCCGCTTTAAGCAGAGAGAAAACCATAGATTTGCTTTCCGGCGAATACAAAAAGATAGTTGACGACCCCGAAGGAATCATTAATATTTTAAAGAAAGCTGACGTTAATTACATTGTCTGGGACAAGAATACCAATCCGGAGTGGGACCTCTCCCCGCTTGCCGACAAACTTCAAGAAATTGCCGCGTCAAACAATATTTATTTGTATGCGTTGAAATAAATACATGTCTAATTTTTTTACCGAACATAAATTTATATTGAGCTCCGCCGTCGGTTTGGCGCTTTTGGTGATATCGCCGGCCCTGCTTTTCCCGTTTATGGCCGGCGATGCGTATAAGGGCATAAATATTGGCGAGTGGTCGGACGACTTCCACTATATCGCCAAAGGCAGGGAAATTCTGGAAGGCCACTCTTTGGGCAATATTTTTCTTAAAATCGGCAAAAACGATTCGTCCGACCCGCACCAGGTTTATATAGAATATCTTCTTCTCGCGCCGGTTAAACTGCTGGGGCTTTCTCGCGCAGCGGTAGATTATATTGTTCCTGTATACACTCTTTACGCTTTTTTGGGCGTTGTTCTTTTGATTTTCTCTATTTACTTTTTCATACTGCGCCTCTCCGCGCATAAGTTGCTGTCCGCGGCGATAGCGCTATTTACCATAGGCGGCTACAGTTTAGTGAAGCTTTATCATGTGCCGATTACTGCAACCAATCCGGACCCCAACATATTTTCCCGGCCAATAATGCCAGTTTACGGGCTTCTTGCGCTTTTTATTTACATTAATTTGCTTGCAAGAAGTTTGAAATCATCGGAGAGAAAACATGTTCTTTGGTCCGGCATTGCATTCGGAGCGCTGTTTTACGTTTACCCCTACACATGGACTTTCGCCTCGGCGCTGACAGGGAGCTTGTTTTTGATTTATCTTTGTCTGCGCGATTGGGAATCAGCGAAAAAAGTTTTTTGGGTTTCAGCCATCGGGCTTGCCGTTGGCGCTTACACTCTTTTTAAAACATTTTCATTTCAGTATTCCGAAATCGGCAAGCAGATTTTGTATTATGGGACTACTTTGAATCATGCCCCGGCGCCGTTCAGCAAAATTTTATTTTTGGTTTTGATTTTGTCCATTATTTTTGCGTACCGGAATAAATGGGGCAAGAACGCTCCGCTGCTTTTGTCTGTTGTTCTCGCAAATTGGATAGCATTGAACCAGCAGGTAATTACCGGACGAGTCCCGCAACTAATGCACTATTTTTGGTATTTTACAATACCAACTTCTATCGTCGTCGGGGCTTACCTCGGATGGGCGCTTGTATGTGGCGCGGAGCGCGGGAAATTAATGTTGCGAAAATACGGAACCATTTTTTTGGCGGCGCTGATTATTGCCGCTTATTTTAATGCGGCTTCGCGGCAGTATCAGGTGACGCTGATTACGCGGGAGGCCAAAGAATACAGGCAGAACTACCGCCCGATTATTGACGCATTGAAATCGGACGCCGAACCGGGAGTTGTTCTCGCGTCATCCCTACCCTACGCAATGTTATTTCCGGTGTACACGCATCATGATTTATTTTGGGGCCATGCTACGGCTTTAGTTTATAACACGCCAATGGAGAGAATTACCGACTCGCTATACGTGTATATGTATTTGGATAAGGACGCGAGAGACAATTTTTTGGGCCGGCTTCGCGATGTGGATGCCGGATACGGAGTCGGGGGCGAATGGGGGACTAGTTTTTACCCGCTTATTTACTTTTTTGTGGCTGGTTTTAACTCCGGTTTTGATTACGAAGAATATGGTTTTCGTTTGGCTAAGGGCGACCCGGCGGTGATTAAAAGCAGGGCCGAAATGTCTGCTTTGCTTTTCCGAGAATATCAAAAAGTAGCCAGTCCGGAAGGCATTGCGGGCATTTTGAAGAAGGGCGAGGTCAATTACATCGTTTGGGACAAAAACAAAAATCCGGAATGGGATTTATCGCCCCTTTCTGAAAATTTAAGAGAGGTTGCCGCGTCAAACAATATTTATTTGTATGCGTTTAGTAAATAGTGTACTTTTTTAATATGAAGCCCAAACTTATATCTGTTGTCGTGCCGCTTTTTAACGAACAAGACACTGTCAATGAACTCCATGATCGTTTGGTTATGGTTTTAAAAAATATTGGATCGGAATATGAAATAATTTTTGTTGACGACGACTCAACAGACGGCACTTTTGAGAAAATGAAACATCTTCAGCCGGTTACGGTGCTAAGGTTAAGAAAAAATTCAGGGCAGAGCGCCGCTTTGGCCGCTGGGATAAAAAGTGCCAAAGGAGACGTCATAGTAACAATTGACGCCGATTTAGAAAACTACCCAGAAGACATACCGGATATGATTTCCAAGTTAATGGATGGGCATGACGTCGTTTCTGGCTGGCGCAAGAGCCGTTGGAATAATCAGATGCTTTTGCGAAAAATTCCGTCACTCTTGGCTAACAGATTGATTGCCTATGTGTCCGGGGCAAAATTGAATGATTTTGGCTGCACTCTTAGGGTGTATCGACGCGGAGTGCTAGATCATATAAAACTGAAAGGAGAAGAGCACCGACTTGTTGCCGCTTACGCTCATATTTTAGGGGCGCGATTGGCCGAGATGGAAGTCCGACACTCGCCGCGGAAATTCGGCGAATCGAAATACGGCATGATGCGAATATTCAAAGTTCTGCTTGATGTTTTGGCTTTAAACTTTTTCCATCGTTATTCTGAAAGGCCAATTCACTTTTTCGGAGGAATTGGCTTCGCCAGCTTTTTTCTGGCGTTTATTTCTTTTTTGGGAATGGTGTACTTCAAATATTTTGGCGATAAAAGTTTTATTTCAACTCCATTGCCGATAATTGTAGCCATTTTCTCTATTATTGGAGTTCAATTTATACTGATGGGATTGCTCGCCGAAATTTTTGTGCGTCAAAGAAGCGATGAGCAGAAAAACACGGACTTTTTAATTAAGGAAAAAATAGTGAATCAATAATTATATGTGCGGTATTGCCGGTTTAATCGGGGGTGACGAAAGAACTATCAGAACAATGACTGCCGCGCTTCGTCATCGCGGGCCCGATGACGAAAATTTTTTTCAAGATAACAATATTTGGCTTGGGCATCGCCGCCTTTCAATTATTGATATTGAAGGCGGGCGCCAACCCATGGTTTCTCCGGACGGCAAAGTGGCCGTGGTTTTTAACGGCGAGATTTATAATTTTCAGGAATTAAAAAAGACGCTTGAACTTGGATACGGGTTCGGAACCAAAAGCGATACCGAGGTTATTTTAAGCGGTTATTTAAAATGGGGGCTGGATGTGTTCGGCAAACTGGAAGGAATGTTCGCTATCGGAATTTGGGACGGGAGAACAAAAACGTTGATTTTGGCGCGCGACCGAATGGGAGAAAAACCTTTATACTATTTTCATGATAAAAATTTATTTGCTTTCGCTTCGGAACTAAAAGGCCTCTTAGAGGTTCCAGTAATCCGGCGTGAAATTGACCCAGAGTCTTTATATCTTTATTTGTCCTTCGGGCAAGTGCCGGCGCCGAAATCTATTTTGAAAAACATTCTAAAGCTGGAAGCCGGAACGTTATTGATGTTGAACGACGGCAGAATCGCGGCAAAAACATATTGGCAGCCGGATTTTAATAAAAAATTTTCTGAGTTGAGTTTGGAAAAGGCCGGAGAGGAACTGGAAAGCAGAATTGCCGCCAGTGTTAAAAAAACAATGGTTGCCGACGTCCCGCTAGGCGTTTTCCTTTCCGGCGGGCTAGATTCCAGTTTAGTTGCCTGTTTTGCGAAACAAATAAATCCCGAACTGGAAACTTTTTCTATTGGATTCAAAGAAAAATCGTTCGACGAGTCTTCTTACGCGCGCGAAGTCGCTGGCATTCTTGCGACTCGCCACAATGAAAAAGTTATCGGCTCCGAAGAGGTATTGGGCTTTCTCCCGCGAGTTGCCGATATTTCTGACGAGCCTTTGGCGGACACATCAATAATACCAACCTTTATTTTATCCTGCTTTGCCGGGTCGAAAATAAAAGTCGCGGTCGGCGGGGACGGCGGAGATGAAATATTCATGGGTTACCAGACATTTATCGCTGAAAGGCTGTGGCAGAAGTTTAAGTTTTTTATGCCGGTATTGCGGATGGCGTATGCGGCGGCAGCCGACTTTATACCGGCATCGGACAAGTATATGCCGCTGGATTTTAAACTTCGCAGGTTTTTTTTAGTTGCTGAATCGGACGCGGTTTTAAGGCATCAGCAATGGCTTGCTAATAACCACACCGACACTCTTGCGGCGATTCTTTCTCCTGATATCCATCACACGGCCTTATCCGGGAATCCTGTAACGGAGCTGATTGATGAATCTCTGCCGCGCAGCGGGTACTTGAATGACTGGGCGCGCATAATCGCTTTTTACAGAAAGTTTTATTTGGGTGATCAGGTTTTGGCCAAAATTGACCGCGCCAGCATGGCCAATTCTTTAGAGGTGCGCTCTCCGCTTTTGAATCATAATTTGGTAGAATACGCTCTGAAGTTGCCCACAGATTTTCATCTCAGAGGCCTTACAACTAAATATCTTTTGCGCTGCGTTGCTTCAAAATATTTCCCTCCACGCATAGCCCAAAGAAAAAAACAGGGTTTCGCTATGCCGCTTGGTTTGTGGCTTAAAAATGAATTGTATAGTTTTGGAGCCGAAAAAATTTCCGCTCTTAAAACAAGCATGTGGTTTAACGGCAGGGAAATTGATAAACTGTGGAATGAGCACCAAAAAGGAAAAGTTGATCGCAGAATTGAATTATGGAATTTAATCGCGCTTCAGCTTTGGCGCGAAAAGTGGTTAAAATAAGTTATGATTGATTTAGCTAAAAATTTGATAATCTCAATGCGGCCGAAGCAATGGGTTAAAAACCTGTTTCTTTTTGCCGCCATAATTTTCGTAAAGCAGTTTTTTGATATTGAGAAGCTGGCAACCGTCTTTGAGGCCTTCATAATTTTCTGCCTCGCCGGAAGCGCTATTTATCTGCTCAACGACGTGGTGGATGCGCCGTATGACCGCAGGCATCCGCAAAAACGCTTAAGGCCGATTGCTTCGGGAGAGCTTCCGGAATCCGCAGCCGTTTTTGCCGCCGTGGTTTTTGGGGCATTATCCATTTTCTGGAGTTTTTACATAAATAATTTTTTCGCGCTCACCGTCGTCGGATTTCTGGCGCTTAATGTTTTATATTCGTTTTATCTCAAGCGTTTCGTGATAATTGACGTGATAACAATCGCTTTGGGGTTTGTGATTCGCGTCATCGCCGGCGCCGTTGCCATAAATGTCCGGTTCTCGGAATGGTTGATTCTTGCGACTTTTTTCCTGACGCTTTTTTTGGCGATTTCCAAGAGAAAAAATGAGCTTATGCATGCGGAGGAGGCCGAAGCGCGCGAGGGGCTTGGCAGGTATTCTCTTGCATTGCTTGACCAGATGAACGCGATTGTTTTGCCCTCCACGATTATCACCTACGCTTTTTATACATTCAGCTCCGAGCACAGCAAGCTTCTTATGATTACAATCCCCATCGTGCTTTACGGGCTTTTTCGGTATTTATTTTTGATAAATATAAAAACGCGGAGCGACGACGGCCCGACGGACGATTTGCTTTCAGACAAAAATTTGACGCTCACCGTTTTTATCTGGCTGGCAGTGTCTGCCGCAATAATTCTTTATGCTGGATAGTGAAAGGTTTTTTGAGGAGCTGGATACGCCGTGGTCAAGCGCTACGATTTTTCTGGACATTGACGGCACTTTGCGGCCGGACGGAGACCGGGAAATGAGTCCGGAGGTTCTAAAAAAGCTGGCGGAGCTTAAGGCCAAAAACGAAGTTCATTTAATCAGCAATAAAAGCAACGGCGCAAAAAAGCCGAGCCGCGAAGCTGCCGAGGGTGTTGACATAGCCGGCAAAAAAGTTGTGGTGATAGGCGATAAATTTTTGACAGACGGGCTGTTCGCGAAGAATATCGGAGCCGAATTCATTAAAGTCCGAAGAAAAATTTCCGGCCGGGAGAATTTTTTTGTTAAAGTCACATATTTAATTGACGATTTTATTTCATCTATATTATGGAAGCAAAAAAATATTTAATCACCGGAGGCGCCGGGTTTTTGGGAATTAACCTCGCGCGTTTTTTGCTCAAAAAAGGGCAGAAAGTAAGAATTCTGGATTTAGCCTCGTTTGACTACCCTGAAAAAAACAATGTTGAGGCGCTGGTCGGGGACACAAGAGATAAATCGGACGTTGATAAAGCGATGGATGGAATTGACATCGTTGTCCATACGGCGGCCGCATTGCCGCTGTATTCTAAAAAAGATATATACTCCACGGAAGTGGACGGGACGAAAAATGTTTTAGAAAGCGCCAGGCGGCGCAACGTTGACAGATTCATACATATTTCCAGCACGGCGGTTTATGGAATTCCAGACCATCACCCGATTTACGAAAATGATAAATTGCAAGGGGTGGGACCATACGGCGAGGCGAAAATTTTGGCAGAGCGTATTTGCGAAGAGGCGCGGAAGCGCGGACTACGCGTAACCATTTTGCGGCCGAAATCTTTTGTGGGGCCCGAGCGCCTGGGAGTATTTGCGCTTTTTTACGATTGGGTGAGCACGGGGCACGGCTTCCCGATGATCGGCAACGGCAAAAACCGCTACCAGCTTTTGGATGTGGAAGACCTATGCGAGGCGATTTGGCTTTCGGCGACTTTGCCGAAAGAAAAAACAAATGGCGTCTTTAATATCGGCGCGAAAGAATTTGCTACCATGCGCGAAGATTACCAGGCGGTTTTAGACCGCGCCGGATACGGGAAAAAAATCATCGGTTTTCCGGCCTCTCTCATGATTTGGACTTTGAGATTTTTGGAGCTTTTAAAGCTTTCGCCGCTTTACAGATGGGTTTATGAAACCGCAGGCAAGGACTCTTTTGTGTCAGTGGAGAAAGCTGAACGAATTTTGGGGTTCCGCCCAAAATATTCCAACAAAGAAGCGCTCGTCCGCAACTATGAATGGTATTTGGCTAACGTGGATAAATTCAAGGGACAGACCGGAGTATCCCACCGCGTCCCGTGGAAACAGGGGATTTTAAAAATCGCTAAGCATTTTTTTTGAGTTATGCGGCTTGAACTTTTGAGGGTAGCAATCGTTGGGGAAGCTATCGCGCTTTTGACTTTGCCGACGTTAAAAAATATAAATTTTTTTGAGCCGGCATTTGTCGTCGTCTGGCTGATTTTCATGCCCGCAGCAGTGTCCGCCGGTTTTTATTTGATTTATTTGATGTCGGCGAGGCGGCCTGTCTTGCTGGAGCTGGGAAAATACGGCCTCGTCGGATGCTTCAATTTTTTTCTGGACGCGGGCATTTTCAACTTTTTCATTTTGATTACGGGCGTTGCCAGCGGCTGGCTGGTGGACGTTTTTATAATCATGGCTTTTGCGATAACGATAACGCAAAGTTTTTTGTGGAATAAATTCTGGATTTTTAAGGCGAACGATTTGGACAGCGCGCACGCCCAGTACGCAAAATTTTTCAGCATAACGATTGCCACATCCCTTTTGGGGCTCTTATTTATGCACTTGATGATAAACACCATCGGCGCTCCCTCCGGTTTTGATTTGAAAGTTTGGGCGAATCTCGCGCTTTTGGTTCTGATACCGGCATCCGCCATGGGTAACTTCCTTGGCTATAAGTTTTTTGTTTTTAATAAAAATGAGCCACGCTGAATATTGCGGACAATTTGTTCCGATTGGCGGCAAGGTTTTGGACGTGGGCTCCGGCAAAGGAAATTTTTTGCGCGAGATGGCCGGCTTGGGATTTGATGCGTACGGAGTGGAGTCAAGCCCAGAGCGCGTTTTTTCCGCCATAGGCGGAAAAGTTGTCCGAGCAAGCGCGGAAAATTTGCCGTTTCCAGATAATCATTTTGATTTTGTCAATTGCGCCGAGGTCAGCGAGCACGTAGATAATCCGGCGCGCATGCTTCAGGAAATTTTCCGCGTATTGAAGCCCGGCTGCAGATGCTACATAAGTTTCCACAACCGCTGGGGCGTCTACGATTACCATTATCATTTGCATTTTATTAATTGGATGCCAAGAGCGTGGACCGGGCCGATTTTAAAATTTTTAGGAAAACAAAAAGAGGACGGCTCCGCCGGCCGCCAGAAACTGACTACGATGCATTATTACACTTATAGCCGCGCCGCGAAGCTTGTCCGCGCCGCCGGTTTTTCCGCAGAAGACATTCGAAAAGAAAAAATCAGAAAATTCTTCGGCGCTACGCGCTTGCCGTTTTTTGTTTTATATTTTACATTACTTCGTCCGTTATATTTTAATACATTCCACCTGCTCTTGACTAAGCCAATAAAGTAATATAGCTTTGTAACCAGAAAGGAGAGGCGCAAACAATGACTAAATGGGCCGTTGTCAAATTTTTGGAATTCGTTGATCAAAAGCGCGGCGGGGTATTGGTGGCGTCCGAAGTTATTAGAGATACAAATGGCGCTTTCGAGGCCGCTCGCAGGGTTTATTACATCGTCAACAACACTGGAGATGCTATTAAACGTGGCGGGCACTACCATCCTCATGGAGGGAAACAAGAGATCTGGCTCGTCCCCGTGGGAAGAGTCACGACAAACCTTCATAGTGCGAAAGAATGCCAAGAGGTGGTTTTGGATAGCCGCGATCGGGCTCTTTTTATACCGGGCGATGTTTGGCATGATGCCCGGCTCGATCCAGGCACTGTTTTAATCTGCATTGCTTCAACAAATTACAATCCCGCGGAATCGATTTCAAGTCTTCCGTCTTGTGCCTGTAAAAAGCTATAGCGTCCGGAATACCTCATAGATAGCGCGCCCTGCGCGCTATTTTATTTGCTAAACCTTGAGTTCGTCTGCTAAGTTATAAGGGATATGACTTTTCTTGTTACGGGAGGGTGCGGGTTTATGGGGTCTAATTTTATCCATTATATTTTGGATAATTTCCCCGAAAGTTTCGTCATAAATCTTGACCTTTTGACTTACGTCGGGAACGAAGAAAATCTTCGCGGCGTGCCGCCGTCCAGATACCGGTTTGTGAAAGGGGACATTTGCGACACGGAGCTCGTAAAAAAGCTGATGCTGGAATCCGACTTTGTAGTAAACTTTGCTGCCGAGAGCCATGTGGACAGGTCAATCCATTCCGACGCCGACGATTTTGTGCATACCAACGTCGTCGGCGTCCACTCGCTTTTAAAGGCGTTGAGGGGCTCGCCCAACGTTAAAAAAATGGTTCATATCTCAACGGACGAGGTCTGGGGCGACTTGCATTTTAAGTCGCATGAGAAGTTCACCGAAGAGTCGCCGCTTAAGCCGAATTCCCCGTACGCCGCTTCCAAGGCCGCAGGAGAGATGCTGGTGCGCGCTTATCAAAAGACCTACGGCCTGCCGGTGATTATTTCGCGTTCGGTCAATAATTTTGGGCCGAGGCAGCATCCGGAAAAAGTAATTCCGTTTTTCGCCATGCTGGCAATGGACAACAAGCCCTTGCCGATTCACGGCAGCGGTTTGAATGTGCGGTCGTGGATTCACGTAGACGACCACACCCGCGCTGTTCTCGCTCTTTTGGAAAAAGCCCCTTATGGGGAGACATACGGAGTTTCCGCAGATGAAGAATGCTCAAACATGGATATTGCCGGAAAAATATTAAAAATTTTAAACAAGCGGGAAAATCTGATTACTTTCGTTGAAGACCGTCCGGCAAATGACAGGAGGTATGCGGTTAATCCGTCAAAGTTGCTCGCTTTAGGATGGCGCCCGCGGCATTCGCTGGACAGCCATATCCCGGTGACCATTGATTGGTATAAAGAAAATCATGCATGGCTTAATGGCGCTTTAAGAAAATATGAAAGCACAAGCGAGCAAATGAGACGCTCGTCCGCGGACATCAGAAAAAGGGCTTTTGCGGGCTTGTCTGTTGCGTCTTTATCTATGATTTTTCCCTGTATTAATATGAAAGGGACAATTTCAACCATGATTTTGGAAGGAAGAAGGGTTGCACAGACATTTACTGATGATTTTGAAATTATCGTCGCGGACGATTATTCTTCTGACGGAAGTCGTGAGTTTCTTTTAGAACTTCAAAAAAGCATTCCGGAATTAAAACTGGTTTTCCATGAAAAGAAAATGGGCTACGGCGCAGCTCTCAAGAGCGCCTTTAGTACGGCGACGAAGGATTTTATTTTTTACACCGACGGCGACGGCCAGTATGATGTTGGAGATTTGCCGGCCTTGGTGAAAAGTTTAAATGATGACGTGGATATTGTGGTTGGTTATCATTCAAAACAAATGGAGCCAATGCACAGAATTATTATCAGCGAGGCCTACAGAAGGTTTATAAGATGGTTTTTCCGGATGCCGATTAGCGATCCCGATTGCGAGTTTCGGCTGTTTAGGAAAAAAGTCCTTGATTCTTTGGAGCTGACGCATAACTCCGGCGTGCTTTCTATAGAGATGCTTAAAAAAGCGCATAACGCCGGTTTCCGCTATGCCGAAGCCGGAGTCAGCCATTATTTCAGGACTTACGGCAAATCTGAAGCGCTAAATTTTCCGCGCCTTTTTTTGGTTGCTTGGCGCCTTATGCGCCTGTGGACGGAGACGGTTTTATTTAAAGACGGACTCAAACGACATGGCGGAAAGTAAACTATCCTCCCTTTCAATTTTTTTTCCTTTTTATAACGAAGAAGGCAATGTTGAAAAAATGATTGCTAGCGCTTACGAGGTTGGTTTAAAATTCACAAATGATTTGGAGGTTATTGCCCTTCACGGCGGTCCATCAAAAGACGGGACATTTAAAAAGATTTTAGAGATGAAGGAAAAATTTCCACAGCTCAAAATTGTTGATAAAAGGGACAACACGGAAGGATACGCTGTCATTAAATATGGTTTTGCGGCTTGCTCCAAAGAATTTGTTTTTTATACCGACGGCGACGCGCAGTATCGTTTGGAAGACGATTTCCCAAAATTGGTGAATAAATACAAAGAAACAGGCGCAGATGTTGTTAACGGTTATAAAAAAGATAGGAGATATGGTTTTTTGCGGGATTTTTTAAGCAAGAGTTATGCTGTGTTGGCACGCTTCTTCTTTCAACTGCCAATAAGAGATGTTGATTGCGATTTTCGTTTAATTAGGAAAAGCGTTATGGACAAAATTGTTCTGGAGTCCGGAAACGCCTCAATTTTGCCGGAAATGATTAAAAAATTGGAGCTGGCCGGCGCCAGATTCGCGGAAGTTTATGTAAATCATTATGAACGGGAATATGGCAAATCAAGTTATACCGCTTTTACGCTTCTTAAAGAGAAGCTGATTGGCGACGTAAAGCTGTTTTTCAAAATGAGAAAATTGCTAAAAACTTATCCAAAAAAATAATGCCGCTAACATATGGCAAATCCAGACGAAATTATTTTAAAATCCATTAAAGGTCCAGTCGGCGAATTATACGCCGGCAAGATTTATGAGCAAATACCGTTTGCCATAAAAGAGTTTTATTTTATACGGAACGTCCCGGACGGCAAAATCGCGCGCGGGATGCACGCGCATAAAAAGCGGGAGCAGGTAATTTTTTGCCTGCTGGGCTCATTCACGCTCCATATGGATGACGGAAACAAAAAATGGAGCGTTGCTATGAATGACCCGGCGCGCGGCATGCGGCTTAAAAAAAGGGTGTGGCATTCAATGACGGATTTTTCAAAGGATTGCGTTATACTTGTCGTGGCTGACGATTTTGAAGACGCAAGCGATTATATCAGGGATTACGACGAGTTTTTGAAGTTTGTAAAAATATGAATCAAGCCAGATGCACAATATGTAGCAACGCCGCCAATAATCTGACTAAAGATGCCGAGCTCTCCATTTACGAATGCTCTTTATGTAGCCATGTGTTTACTGTTATACCTGCGGCCCGGCAAAAAAAATATAATCATGATTATTTTTCCAAAGAACACGAGAATTGGTTTAAAAATCCGAACACGAAACTTTTTCGGTTTATAGCGGATCAAGTCAATGCGCATTTCGGCCATAAAAATATTGCGCTTTTGGATGTTGGCTGCGGAAATGGAGATTTTTTAAAGTTTTTTGCCAATTACCGAAAAAAAACTGCGCTGTATGGAGTTGACATCGCCCGGCTTTTTGAAGACGCAAACATTTCTTTTATGCACGGCGATTTTAATACAATGGAGCTCAAGCAAAATTTTGATGTTGTTACCAGTCTTATGGCTATTGAGCATATGGAAAATCCTGTTTTATTTACTAAAAATATTTTCAGCGCTTTGGGGCGCGAGGGCATAGCTGTTGTTGCGACGATTAACAGCAATGGCCTAATTTATCGTTTAGCCGACTTATTGAAAGCGCTTGGCATTATGGGTCCGTATGACAGGCTTTATGACCACGCGCATCTGCAGCATTATACAAACGCGTCTTTGAAAAAACTTTTGGAAAACTGCGGATTTGAAATTCTTTTGCAAAGAAATCATAATTTCCCGCTAGCCGCTTTAGATGTGCCAAAAAGCAATGCGGTTTTAGAAGCCGTTTATCGCGCCGGAGTAGCCGCTGTTTTTACGCTTACTGCGGTTTTCGGCGGCGGCATGATGCAAACAATTATTTGCAGGAAGAAGTAAACTTGTTTATGGAAAGCAGGGTATACGATGATATTTATGCTCACGAGGATGCTTTTTGGTGGTATCGCGGAATGAGAAAAATCAGCAAGATTATTTTGGATAAATACGTGAGAGGTGTAGATAATAATATTTTAGATGCAGGGTGCGGTACAGGAGGTATGCTAGACCTTCTTGGGCGCTACGGCACCGTTACGGGCGTAGATATTAATCCGAAAGCAGTTTTATATGCCAATCTTAGGAAGAAAGCCACGATACTGGAAGGGAATTTGGAGAAATTGCCTTGCAAGAGTGCGTCTTACGATTTAGTGAACTGCAACGATGTGTTATACCACAGTTCGATTAGCGACGACAAAGCGGTTTTGCGGGAATTTGCCAGGGTATTACGCCGCGGCGGCTTGCTATTGTTGCGCGAACCGGCGTTTGATTGGCTGCAAAGCCATCACGACAGAATGGTTTGGACCAAACACCGATATACTAGAAAAGAATTGATTAAGAAATTAGAAGATAATGGATTTATAGTCATGAAAGCCAGTTATGTTAATTTTTTTCTTTTTCCTGTTGCGTTAGTGATTAGATTATTGGAACGGCCTTTTCCTTCTTGCAACGATCATACAAAAAGCTTGTTCAACGTGCCATATTGGTTGGATCGGTGGTTATATTATGTATTGGCGGCGGAAGCAGGATTGTTACCTTATATAAATTTGCCTTTTGGCTTATCAATTGTGTGCTTGGCTAAAAAATTATAAAGTGGGCGTATGAAAATATTTTATGATACATTTCGTTAACTTCAATCGCGAATATCGATTGATCAAAAAAGAAATTGACGCCGCAATCAGCAGGGTGTTGCGGCGCGGGTTTTTTATTTTGGGACCGGAAGTGGAAAATTTTGAAAAAAAATTCGCGAAATATTGCGGCGTCCGATATGCCGTCGGAGTCGCATCCGGAACAGACGCGCTCTATTTAAGCTTGCTTGCTTTGGGCATCGGTCGAGGAGATGAAGTAATTGTGCCCGTAAACACTGCCTTGGCCACCGCCATGGCGGTTAAGATGAGCGGAGCGAACCCGGTTTTTTGCGACTCTGATGAGAATTTTTTGATAGACGCAAATAAAATTCCTGCGCTTATAAATAAAAGGACAAAAGCGATAATGCCTGTGCATCTTTACGGGTGCGCCTGCGATATGGAAAAGCTAAAAGCTCTCGCGAAAGCGCATAAGATATTTTTAATAGAAGATTGCGCCCAAGCCAGCGGAGCGGAATGGAACGGCAGAAAAGTCGGCGGCTGGGGAGATTTTGGCTGTTTTAGTTTTTATCCGACGAAAAATCTTGGCGCTTACGGGGATGGCGGCGCCATTACCACAAATAGCGAGGATTATTATAAAAAACTGCTGGCATTGCGTTTTTATGGGGCGCACGACCGGGTAACAAGCGCGATGTTCGGCATCAACAGCCGTTTGGATGAAAAACAAGCGGCGATTTTAAGCGTTAAATTGAAATATTTGGATAAGTGGAATCAAAAAAGAAGAGATATCGCTAAATTATATGAAAAACTGGTCAGTAACAAGAATATTATTCTACCTGCAATAAATAACGAAAACGAACACGTTTATCATCTCTTTGTCGCGCGCGTCCAAAACCGTGATGCTTTAATGGCGGACTTGAAAAAAAATGGCATTCAAACAATGATTCATTATCCGCTTCTTTTGCACCGCCAGCCGGTTTTTAATTATAAAGGCAAATTCCCCAACGCCGAAAAACATTCCAAAGAAATTTTCTCTTTGCCAATGCACCCGTTTTTGAAAACAAGAGAGGTGGCGCGGATAGCCAAAATCTTAAATGCGTGAACACCGCTTGATTATCATTTTAGGGTTGCTACTGACTCTTTTGATTGAGGCGCCGATTTTGGTGTTTCCTTTTGTCTCAAAAAATTATCAAGGCATCAATATCCCACATTTCGGCACCGATTCGCATTTTTATTTAAGCCGAGCAAAAGAAGCGCTGGAAGGGCGCGGCATGGGCAATCCGTGGCTGCGCGATGGCAAGGAGCGGCAAGACATTATGTTTATGTATAACGAGCGCGTATTTACTGCGCCGATAAGGTTTCTGGGGTTTGTCGATAGAATCAATGTTATAACTCTGTATAACATCTATAATTTTATCGGGATTTTTGCTTTGGTTCTGCTGGCTTATTTTTTCGTTTGGCAACTTTCGGGAAGCAGGCTTTTATCCGCCGTCGCGGCCGTGTCCGCGATTGGCGGATATCATGTCGTCTACAGACAATTTCTTTACAACGACTTTAACATTTACGGTCGGCCGATGTTTCCTTACGTGAGCTCTCTGGCTTTTTTCGCGTATTTAAACCTTTTAATCTTATGGCTTAGGACGAAAAAATTTATTTCCGGATTTTTCTCCGCCGTTGCGCTTGGTTCGCTTTTTTACATATACTTTTTTGCCTGGACTTTCGCTTTGGCTTTCAACGGAGCGCTGTTTTTGCTGTATTTTCTAAAACGTGAATGGGCGCCCGCAAAATCGCTGGTCTTTATTTCCGCGGTCGGCATGCTGATCGGGTTTTATAATCTTTTTCAGATGTGGGCGCTTTTTCAATCCGACATCGGCGCGCAGATTGCATATTTTCATTGGTCAAGCCGCACGCATCTGCCGATTTTCAGTAAAATCGGCGCCGCCATGCTTTTACTCTTCGCGTTGTTTTGGCATCGAAAGAGGGATAATGCGAATATTATTCTGATTTTCGCGCTGGTTCTGGCCGGATGGATTTCTTTAAACCAGCAAATAATCACCGGCAAGGCGGTTGAGATCGGGCATTACTACTGGTATTTTATTGTCCCGCTTTCCATTCTCACGGGTTTGTACATGTTATGGGAACTGCTGGATGGTTTTGCGTTGCGGAGGCAGCTGTTTGCGTCTATGCTGGTTGTCGTATTTTTGCACGGCGCCTTCGGGCAATATCGGTCTTTTTGGACAACTTTGCCGGGGAAGGAATACGAGCAATCATATCAGCCGATAATCGCGGAATTAAAAAAAGATGCTAATCCCGGAGTTGTATTAGCTGCGGACGATCATTTGGCTTATCTTACTACGATTTATACTAATCATGATTTGTTTTGGGCGGGAGCGGCTTCGCAAACCATAATACCTTTTTCACGTTTTTCAGATATGCTTTATGTTTACGCATATTTAAATAAAGAGGCGCGCGGTAACTTTGCCGGCTACTTGCGCGGCGTGATGAGCGATGGAGCCGACTACTCTTTTTACAAAGGCCTTTACGGATTTATAGAGGGGTTTTCCTCCGGTATGGATTATTACGATTATATTTATAAGGCGAAAGCCGATAAAAACGTTATAGGTCCGCATAGGGAGCGGCTGATTTCAGAGCTTAGCCAAAAATATTCTCAATTGACGGCCAATGGCGGGGTAGCCGGTCTGTTGAATAAATACGGCGTCAAGTATATTGTGTGGGACAAAAACAAAAATCCCGAATGGGATTTGTCTTTTCTTAATCTCGAGCTTCTCATTGCGCACAACAATATAGACCTTTACAGGGTTATATATTGATATGCAGAGTAGCAGAGAAATCATCGTAATCATTGGCTATGGCTGGGTGGGGCAGGCAAACGCTTTGGCGCTGACTCGGATGGGATATCCGGTTTTTTATTATGACATCGCGCCGCCGGTTTTGCGCTATGGCGATAAATATCAGAATCTTTACGCGGAAATAGCCCCCCTCCAAAAAGTTTTGGAGAAGGACGGCCAAAATACCTGGTATATTGTCGCCGTGGGCGACACGGTGAGGGAAGACGGCTCGCAAGACGTGACGCTTATAAAAAAATCGCTGGATTCGCTGAAACCTGCCCGCGGAAGAGTTGTTTTGCGCTCAACCGTTTTGCCGCAAAATTTAAAGGCGCTGGATTTTGATTTTTACGTTCCGGAGTTTCTGCATGAACGCCACGCCGTTGAAGAATGTTTAAACCCGCATTATTTTGTTTTGGGCAAGGGGCAAGGGCGGCTTTCGGAGCCGAGTTTCCTTTCGGCGTGGCAGCTTCGCGCCAGAAAAGTTTTTAAAGGTACGCCGGAACAGGCATCCTATGTTAAATATCTCTCCAATCTTTGGAACGCGGCCAGAGTCGCTTTTATAAACGAATTTGGAGACTTGGCGCGCGACGAAGCAGTTATTGATTTTGTCTTTGAGAAAAAAAATTACTTAAGATATGGGCAGGCGTTTGGCGGGCATTGCTTGCCCAAGGACCTTTTCGCGTTTTGGAGCGCGCATGCGGCGGATAAAAATAACATAGAGCTTATGCGCGCGGCATATTTAAGCAACGAGCGCCATAAAAAAAACGAGGCAGTGCACGATTCTCTGCCGGAGTGGTTTTCATCTTGGGAGGAGGAGCGGCGGACACTTGGCGATATGCGAGCGTGGGATTTTTTGTGGAATAAATTTAATTCAGCGCCGCCTGTCCAATCAGCGCGCAGAAAATTGAGGTTTTTGGTGAACGCCGCCTCGCGCGCTGTTCCGGAGAGGTCTTTTGGCGAGGTTAGGGAAATTTGGAACGGTCTGGCGAAGAAGAACGCGAGATATTACGCTAATACAAAAACGCCGAGCGGACGGGACGTAAACGAATTTGAACTGCGGGAAACCGGTTTGGCGGATTATGAAAAATATGTCGCGGGGGACGCGCTGCTTGCGCGGGTTTTGGCGAAATCTAATCCCTCAAGCACTTTGGAAATCGGCTGCGGGCTGGGGCGGATGACTGAGTTTTTCCCGCGGCATTTTGCCAAAACCTGCGCTATTGATATTTCCGACGTTATGGTGGAAAGCGCCAAAAAAAGGTTGGCGGACACGAAAAATATAGATTTTAAAATATCTGACGGCAAAATTATTGCTTTTCCAGACAATCATTTTAATTTCGTTTTTTCGTACCAGACGCTTCAGCATATTCCCGCGCGCGGAATTTTGGCGGCTAAATTCAAAGAAATTTATAGAACATTAAAGCCCGGCGGAATTGCTAAATTGCATTTGCGGACGGGCCGAGGCCCTTACAAATGGCATTGGGCGTATGGCGTCTCGGTAACGCCCGCCGAAGCAAAACAGATTGCAGAGACCGCCGGTTTTAAATTTATTAAGCACGAAATAGAAGATTCTAAAAGTTTATGGATATGGCTTGCAAAATAAAAAAACCAGTGTTATATTGCTAATGGAGGAAAAAATATGAAAAAAATTCTCATTACAGGCGGAGCGGGGTTTATTGGATGCCATTTGTCTAGGCATCTTTTGGATACTTACGGCGATGTTGAGCTTGTTTTGGTTGACAATCTCCAGCGCGGCAGGATGGACGATGATTTTAAAAAGCTTTTGGAAGATAAACGGATAATATTTTTGAACCTTGACCTTACTGACCCTGCTTCTTACGCCAGGATTGGCGCGGATTACGACCACGTTTATCATCTGGCCGCGATCAACGGGACGAAGCTTTTTTACGAAATGCCGCAGGAGGTTTTGCGCATCAACGCGCTCTCGCTTATCTACATGCTGGAGTGGTTCCGCAAGCATAGTGCCAAGGGCAAATTTTGCTTTACTTCGTCCAACGAGGCCTATGCCAGCGCTCTCTCCGCTTTCGGTAAATTGCCGATTCCCACGCCGGAGAAAGTCCCTTTGGTGATTGATGACCCCTACAACGCGCGCTGGTCGTACGCTTCCACCAAGCTTGTCGGGGAACTCTTCGTTATCCATTACGCCAAAGCATACAACTTCCGGGCGCTTATCGTGAGGCCGCATAATTTTTACGGCCCGCGCGCGGGGTATCACGGCCATGTCATACCAGATTTTTCAGAAAGAATCGCGGCCAAAGTGGATCCGTTTCCGATTTACGGCGCGGACGAGACGAGGACTTTCTGCTACATCTCCGATGCTGTGCGTGCGATGCGGATGTTGATGGATTCGCCGAAAACCGACGGCCAGCCGATTGAAACTGTGCATATCGGCGATTTTCATGAAATCACGATGCGCGGGCTTGCCGAGAAGCTGTTTGAAATTACCGGCTGGAAGCCGAAAACGCTGGACATCAAAACAGCCCCTCCCGGAAGCGTAAAACGCCGCTTGGCGGACGTGTCAAAACTTCAACTTCTGACAGGCTGGAAACCCGAAGTACCTTTGGACGAGGGTCTCAAGCGCACCTACGACTGGTATTTGGTGAATCCGGAAAAGAAATAGGGCGCGTTGACAAATTTAATCTCCTCGTGCTAGCATTCTTTTTAGAATAGAAAAAAGAAGAAAGGGGACAAAATAATGCCTAGATGGGAGAGAAAGGTTCTGCCGCCGAATCACAAAGATCATAGAAGGGAGCTCAACGATTGGATTAAGGGAAGTTTGCCGCAAGGGCTCTCATTTCCAAAAGTGACAGCTTTTTGGGGGAATGCCGGACACGGAATCGGGGGGCACTATCATCCCCGGCAATGGGAGCTTTACTTCGGGCTCTCGGGCAATGGAACGATGGCGCTTTACGAGCCTGGCAGGTGGGGGGAAGATAATGGGCCGCAATCAGACGTCTTTGAATTTGAGAAAGGCGTTTGGGTGCTTATCCCGCCAGGCGTGAGACACGAACTGCGTTTTAAGACTGATACAATTCTGCAAATCGCCTCGACGATTCCGGAATTTGACCCGAAAGATCTCGTCGTCGAATCGATGAACATATTTTTCAAGTAGAAGGCGAGATACGCCGAAAAGGGAGCAACGCTCCCCGTTTTTATTTCTCATTTTTGAATTTACGGCGCAAATAACTCGTCGTGAAAATCCAAAATGATTTTGCTGGCGAGTTCTAATGGGTCAACCTGGCAGGTTGACCAATGTTTTACTTACCAAAAAAACTTTTTTATCTCGTCGCAAACTCGCAAAACATCTTCATCCGTCAGCGTGAAAGCGGATGGAAGCCAGAGGGATTTCGGCAGGAGCGCGGAGCTCACCGGAAAGTTTTCATCAGGGAGCTTGTAGGGGAGCTGGCGGTGGATAGGATGCCAGTATTTTCGGCAATCAATATTTTTTCCGCGAAGATATTTTTCAAGCTCGTCCCGTTTGTCCGTTGCGACGTCCGTCCATTGGGGCATCTCCTCGCTTCGGGAGTGGAAAATTTTTATCTCTTTAATGTCTTTTAAATTTTCGGCGTAAAGCTGGTAATTTTTTTTCATTCTCTGGAGTCGCTCTTTTAAATGCGCGAATTGCCCAAGCCCTACGGCGGCCTGCAAATCGGTCATGCGGAAATTGTAGCCGATAGTATCGTGCGTATCGTCTCCTCCCGTTCCGTGGACTGGCCTGCCATGGTCTTTTAACGGGCGCAATTTTTTAAAAACCTCGTCGCTATCGGTCACAATCATCCCGCCCTGCCCGGTTGCCAGGGTTTTATTCGCGGCGAAAGAAAAACAACCCGCACTCCCCAAAGTTCCCAGAAATTTTCCTTTGTGCTTTGAGCCAAGCGCTTCGGCGGCGTCTTCTATCACGAAAATATTATTTTTTTTGGCAATGTCTAAAATCGCCTCCATATTGGCACCTCTTCCGGTGACATGCACCGGGATTATCGCTTTGGTTTTTGGCGTTATTGCTTTTTTTATTGCCTCAACGCTTATTGCCAGTGTTTCAGGGTCAATATCTACTAATACGGGTTTCGCGCCTGCAAGCTCAACTGCATTGACTGTCGCTATAAAAGTCGCGTCCGGCACGATGACTTCATCTCCCTGCCCGACTCCTACGGCTTTTAAAGACAAAAAAATCGCGGCCGTGCAGCTAGTAGTCGCTACGGCATGTTTTGCCCCGACAAAATAAGCGATTTTTTTTTCAAATTCTTCCGTAAGCGGGCCTTCGTTTACAAAATTGGCGTCAAGCGCTCGCTTGATAAATTCATAATCTTCTTTCTCAACCTGCGGCTGCCACCAGGGGATTTTTTTATTTTCCATAAATTCTTGCTTTTGGAAGCGGCATTATAAATTTGCCCTTATATCCGTTTTTGCGAAGTATTTTCATAAGCTCTTCTCCGATATGCCAGGAAAGCACTAAGGCGTAGTCCGGCTGGTCCTTGAATAATTTATCCTCCTCAAGCACGGGGATATGCGTTCCGGGGGTGAAAAGCCCGATTTTCGGCGACCCGGCTTTTTCCACGGAGTAGTCAAGAATCTGGCTGTCTATTTTTGTAAAGCCCAGAAGAGTATTGGAGCGCGCGGAGCTTGTTATCCCCGCTATTTTCGCGCCTTTTTGTTTTAATTCAATCAAAAGTTTCAGCAGATTATTTTTCGCGATTATTGCTTTTTGCGCAAATTTGTGGAGTTTTGCTTTGTTGTAAAGCCCCGCCCTCTCCTCAGCGGCCATGAGATTTCTTGCGCCCGCGCTCATTTTATGCCGACCGGGTTTTGCAAAAATTCTGATTGAGCCGCCAGAGGACGATATGCGCTCCGCGTCAATCAAGCTCATCCCGGCAAGGGCAAAAAGCTTGATTAAGGGCTTGAGAGAATAAAAACGCAGGTGCTCGTGGTAAATTGTGTCAAACTCAAACTTTTCTACTATGTCCATGAGATATTGAGATTCGGAAACAAACACTCCGTCCGGCGCGAGCGCGCTTTTGATGTTTTTCGTAAGTTCTACTGGGTTGGGGATATGCGCAAAAGTGTTGGTTGCAGTTACGATTTTTGCCTTGCCGTATTTTTTTAATATTTTCTTCGCTGTGCTTTTTGTGAAATATTCTTGTATTGTGGAAATGCCGTTTTTGTTCGCGGCTTTCGCGGCGTCCGTTGGTTCAACTCCCAAAACGCGCATGCCCTTTTCTTTAAAACTCTGAAGGAGCGTTCCGTCGTTTGAACCGATATCTATGATTAAGTCATTTTTGGAAAGATTATATTTTGTTTCTAAAGAGCCAGCGAGCTCGCGGAAATTTCTGATAAGCATGTTAGTAAGTCCGGTGCGGTAAGGGTAGTTTTTCGGGAAAACAAGCTCCGGAGCAATTATTGAATCCAGTTGCAAAAGGCCGCATTTCGCGCAGCGGCATAAATGCAGCGGATAAGTCACCTCCGGCTCGTGGAGCTGCTTTTTTGTAAGATACGCCTGCACAATCGGCTGATGCCCCAAATCCAGAACCGACTCCAGATTTTTATTCCCGCAGATTTGACATTTCATGAGTATTAGTATAACCTATCACGTTAGAATGTAGTTTTACAGAAGGAAATCTAGAAATCGGCGTGGCCTACGGCATTATCAAAGAGGCCGGTGGCGTAATGGTGGATATTGACGGAAACGACATCGGAACAAAAAAATTTCTGGAGTGGGGACAGAAAGAAGCGCTCCCGGTCATCAGCGCGGCGAATATTGATTTGGCATGGCAAGTCATCCGCCATCTGCGATAATATACATGGACGCAACCGCCAGCCCTGCTGGCGGGTTTTTAATATATGAAAAACACTGGCTGCGAGCTTTGCGCTTTTGAGAACCCAAAACCCACCGCTACCGCTATTTTCATAAAAAATGGCCGGCTTTTGGTGCTGAAGCGAAATATTCCTCCCTTTCAAAATAAGTGGGATTTTATGGGTGGGTACATTGAGAAGAACGAAACTCCCGAAGAAGCTTTAAGGCGCGAGATTAAAGAAGAATTAAATATTGATGCTGAATCCCTTTTTTACATCGGGGTTTTCACTGGGGTTGGTTTTTATAAAAAGTACGAATATCCGACTTTGTGCTTCGCCTATTTTGTTGAATTGAAAGGAGAAATAAAACTCAACGAGGAAAATTCGGAATACGCTTGGCTTCGTCCAGACGAAATAGACATTGCTTTTGATTCAAACCAAAAAATACTGGAATTTATAAAAAATAAATTTACTTATGATTTAAACAAGGCGCGAGAGCTTGTTTCCCAGCTTGATTCAACCGCCGTATTGAATGAGCAGTCGCTCTATAAGGCGATACTTGATGGCTATGTGAGCACGGTTGAAGAAGGCGGCGAATTTATCGGCATGGGCTGGATTTTTCCTCGGCAAACCATGTTGCGGCGTCAAGCTGTAATTGAAGATATGATTGTTGACGACAGGTATCGCGGCAAAGGATTAGGCGAAAAAATTTTGCTTGATCTTTTAAGGTGGGCAAAATCTAACGGAGTAGAGGTGGTTGAGTTAACAACCAATCCCAAAAGGATTGCAGCAAACGCTCTTTATCAAAAGGTTGGCTTTAAACTTCACGAGACCAATCATTATTTATTAAAATTGATATAATAAGCGTATGAATAAAAATTCCAATCAATTAAATTCTCCGCAATACGATAAATCCTTGCTCAAATCGGTTGGCAAGAATGTTTTTATAAGCGCGAGTGTGGAAATCAGAAGGCCGCAGCTGGTGTCTTTGGGCAGCAATGTTGACATTGATTCTGGATTTTACCTTACCACCCAAGCCGAGTTGGGAGATTATATACATATCGGCCCTTATGTCGCGGTAATCGGCGGCAAACCGGGACTTTTGAAAATGGGCAATTTTACCAATATCGCGGTTGGCGGAAGAATTATTTGCGTATCCGACACTTTTTTAGGCGACGGGCTAATCGGGGCGCAGGGGATTCCCGAAGAATTCCGGAGATTTAAAATCGCGCCCGTTGTTTTTGAAAATTTCGCCAATGTCGGCGCTGGGGCGATTATTTTGCCGGGAGTGACATTGCGCGAGGGTTCGGTTGTCGGCGCTGGCGCGGTTGTCACCAAGGATACGGAGCCATGGACGATTTACGCCGGGAGCCCCGCTAGGCCGGTTAAAAAAAGGCCCAAAGAAACAATGCTGGAATACGCCGCCAAGCTCGGGTATCCAAATGGTCGCAAAGCATGAAGCATAAAACACGAAACGTGCAACATGCGAATTTTATTTATAACTTCCAAGCTGAATTTCAAAACCGCCGGCGGCTCAATTGAGGAGCTGGATTTGCTTATGCAGACCCTGCAGAATCTGGGCAACGACGTCAAAACAATAACCGCTTTTTCCGCCAGTAATGTCATTTTGGAAAAACGCCCGTACGAAGTCATAGAGGAGCAAATCACTTCAAAGCGCCTTTTTGGCATTGCCTGGCAGCTTTATAAAATTTTAAAGAAGTACGAAAAAATGGCCGACATTTTCCACATTGACGGCCATATTTTTTTATACGGCGCCGGGCTTTATAAGCTTCTGGGCGGGAGAATTCCGGTGGCGGCGTATTTTAATTATTACCTGATGTGCTGGGACGACACAGCGATAAGCATGGCCCTGCAGCCGAAAGAAAACATTTTTGTCCGCGCAAAAAAGAAAATACGCTGGCTGATTGAAAAATACATCGGCATGCCGCTCGCCAACCGCATTGATGTTTTTGCTTTCGTGAGCCCGAATCTCAAAACGGTATACGAGGATTTTGGGTTGCGAAAGGACCCGAACACTTTTGTGATAGGAGATTTGATTGATTTCGGAAAAATAATGCTGGAAAACGGAATTTCGGAAGATACTTATCTTAACCGCAACAAGCGCGCTGGGCCCTTTCTTCTTTTTTACTCAAGCCGGATGATCCGCGGAAAGGGGTTTGATTTGCTGCTTCACGGGTTCGCCAGAGTCAGAAACAAAGAAAATTTTAAAATGGTTTTGACCGGCACCGGGCCGGAAGCGGAGACGCTCAAAAAAATTGCGAAAGATTTGAGGATAGAAAAATACGTGGAGTTTCCGGGATGGGTTTCGTGGCCGCGCCTGCTTCAATACAACAAGGAGGCGGATATTTACATACAAGTGGGCTGGAAGCCGGAAGGTACTTCTATCTCCCAGCTCTATGCGATGGCTTTCGGAGTGCCGTCCATTTTGCCCGGCGGCGGAGGGCTTGAGTGGCAGGCGAAAGATACAGCTATCTACGTCAAAAACGGCGCTCACGATGATTTGGCGCGCGCCATAGAAAAACTGGCTGGCGACTACGACCTCCGCGCCGAGCTTTCCAGAAATTGCTACAAGCGCATCCGCGAAGATTCAATGAATTACCAAAAACAAATCCCGATTTGGAATGAAAAGCTCAAATCTCTGATTTGACGCAGTATAAATTCACGAATTCGCCGAAATTGGTGCCGCTGGCGGATTTGGGTATGAATTTCGCGTAATCGGCGTCGTTCGCCGCCGGGCTTAATTTTGACAAGCCCTGTTTTGTGATGGCGAAAATTTCAAACCCGAAAGATTCTATGAAATTTAAAAATTTTAACGGAGTATTTCCGGCTGCTAGAACCCAAGCGGGAGCGAATTCAACGATTAACACCAGATTCCTGTTTTCTGAAAGTATTTTTTTCATTCCCTGAAGGGCCGCGTATTCCCCGCCCTCTATGTCCATCTTTATGATGTCAATTTTTGAAACGCCTAATTTAGCAAAAAACGAATCAAGGTCGGTGGCCTCAACGCTTATTTTCTTTTTTTGAAAATCCAGCGGGACGTTGGGCAGTGTGCTGTGAACCCCGCTCCGCGCGTCGTAATGGTAAAAATCAATCCGGCCGGTTTTGTCGGATACGGCAAGCTGGTATGGTTTTACGTTTTTCATACGCCCGATATTTTTTTGGAGCAGCTTAAAATTTTCCGGGTCTGGCTCAAAAGCGTAAACCGCTCCGCCGCTTCCAACCAATCCTGAAGCAACCCTGGTGTAATAGCCGATGTGAGCTCCGATATCAGCCACCGCTATGCCGGGCTTTACGATTTTTTTAAAAAGAGAAATTGTTTCCTGCTCATAGAGGTCGCAGAGCATATCCAACTTCCAGCGCCTGATATAATTTTTCGGGAAATGGTATCCGGCAAAAAAAGTGTAAACATTAACCAGAGCGTCAAACAACTTATGCAAAAACAGCGCTCTATATATTTTTTTCAGCATACAGCTTGATTTTTTTTGCCAAGAGATCGGCCAGCGGCTCCAGTACGGCCCGCTTTTTCTCCAAATCCGCTTCATGTTCCCAGATATATGACAGATCCAGCGGAGCGGCGTCTTCCAACATTCCTTGGATGTACGCCAAAAGCTCTTTTTCATCAAAGTTAAACCGCCGGAGCTGGTCTTCTACGATATACGGCAACAGGTCTATCTGCTCGCATTTTTTTACCATTGATATGGCGTTGTAAAATTGGTCGCCGAAGGTGATGACCGGTTTTCCCAGAAAAAGCGCTTCCCAGCCGGCAGTGCTCGTGATGGTTAGCACCAGCTTTGCTTTCGGTAATATCTCAAAACTTGTGATTGACGGAGCAAGCAATTTAACATTCGGAATTTTTTTAAGCTCTTTATAATAGGAACGCGGCCGGAAAGGCACCATTTGCGGGTGCTCTTTTACGTAAAGCGTGAAATGCACTGGCAAAGAGCGCGCGATTTGCCGGACCAATACCAGCTGGTTGGCGTGGAAAGGCGCGTGGAGGAGCGTGGAAATTTCCGGCTCCATCTGCAGGGTGTAATAGGCGAAATCCACGTCCGGATTAAAAGCGTCGTATAGGTCTTCCACGCCGATGAGATTTCTTATTTTGCGCTTTAGCCGGTCATAAAGAGAATACAAGGGATTAATATAGGTATAGTCGTTTCTATCCATTTTAGCGGTGTAGTCATAAAGCTCTTTTGAGTAAACCTTGATGAATCTTACAAAATTTTTTGGTTTTAAAAAATTAAAGTGACTTGCTCTCTTCACGGCCAGCTTTTTAATGTCCACTCCGTCATAGTAGGGATGCGGCGCGTTCCTGAAATTGCGCAGAAAATCAGATGCTTTTTGGCATCGCCTTGCCACATCTCCGGCCGCTATAATTTGTTTTGCTATCTCCTCCACCTCCGTAAAGCGGTCGTATCTTTTGCTGATTATGGTTTTATTTTTTGTGTATCCGGGCAAAATCGCTATCGGCTGGATTCCTTTTTTCGCGGCTATCTCGTGCAAAAGATATCCTCCCATGCCGCCGAGCACCGAAAACACCAAAGCATCGGGCTTTTCTTTGTCCAAAAATTCAATAATCGCTTTGGCCCTCACTTGAAGGATGCGCATCATTTCTTCGTGAGTATAGGGTGGAGCGGCGTATGGATACTCGCGCACCAGCTGGTTAAACATTACGACCCTATCAATGGCTATGTACGGCCAGAGATTTGGAATCCCGTAGGCGCGCTCCAGCCAATTTAAATACGCCAAATCCAACAGCTCTGTTTTGTACCGCTCATGGATTTCCTCGTCAAAGATTAATGCGCTGTATTTAATCTCTTTTTGGTTCGTCAAAAAATCATGGCTCGTCCTAAGCGAAGTATACCCGCAAAATTCGGTTATGCCGTATTTTTCTTTAAGCGTAATTGCCAAACAATGCGCGATATAAGCAAAGCGCCGCTGGGCCAGAAAGCAAATTTTCATGATTATAATTAATGTAACAACCGGGCTTTAAATGTGGTTATTATATATGACATGCCATGAAGATTCAAGAATGTTTTAATCGGATAAAATTCTGGCGGACGGCCGACAGGATCGGGCCTGATATTCCATGGACTCATTGGAAACTGCATTTTAATTCCACAATGCGCGCGCTTTGTAAGAAGAAGTTCAGGCATTTTGACGCGACCGCGGAATTGCGCCCCGGCTCTTATTTTATTTGCCCTTCCAAAATCAGTATTGGCAAGGGCGTTATTGTTCGGCCAGGCAGTTTTTTGGCCGCCAATCCAAAAGAAGGAGAGCATGGGATTACCATAGAAGACGACGTGCTTTTGGGGCCCGGGGTTCACATGTATACAACCGACCATGAATTTAAAAATCCAAGCATCCCTATTTGTTATCAGGACTATAAGCCATCCAAGCCGATAGTTGTAAAGCGCGGCGCGTGGATTGGCGCCAACGTCGTGATTTTGGCAGGAGTTACTATAGGAGAAAATAGCGTAATCGGCGCGGGCAGCGTGGTGAATAAAGACATCCCGCCTCGCGTCGTGGCTGCCGGAAGCCCGGCGGTGGTTATCCGGAAAATATGAGCGATGAAAAATATCCGTGTTATACCAAGATTGGACATAAAGGGGCCGAATGTTGTAAAGCCGGTGCATACGGAAGCGCTGCGCGTTGTCGGCAATCCGAAAGAATTGGCCAAGCGTTATTATGAAGAAGGCGCGGACGAGCTGATTTATTTGGACATAGTCGCGAGTTTGTATCAGAGAAATCTTGATTTTGATTTGCTAAAGTCCGTCACCGAAAACATTTTCATTCCTGTTACGGTTGGCGGCGGCATCCGGACAATTCATGATATAAATAACGCTTTGCGTTCAGGGGCGGACAAAGTGGCGATTAACACTTACGCAGTTCGCCGCCCGAAATTTTTAAGCGAGGCGTCCAGAGAATTCGGTTCGCAGTGCGTTGTTTTATACATAGAGGCTAAAAAGCAAAAGGACGGTTCTTACGAGGCCTATACTGACGGCGGGCGCGAGCATTCCGGAATAGACGCGGTGGAATGGGCCAGGCGCGCGATTGATTTGGGGGTAGGCGAGATTTTGGTGACATCGGTTGACCGCGACGGAACCAGACGGGGATACGACTTGGATTTAATCAAACGAATCAGCGCTTTCTCGCCGGTTCCGGTTATCGCGCACGGCGGCGCTGGGGATTTGGAATTTTTGGACAAGGTTATTATGGATGGGAAAGCAGACGCCGTTTCTGCATCCTCAATTTTTCATTACGGAGATTTTAAGATAGGAGACGTTAAAAATTATCTAAAAGCAAAAAATATAAATGTCCGAACCTAAAATAACAATTATAGATTACGGCGTGGGGAATCTTCATAGTTTGAAGAGGGCTTTTAAATTTTTTGATGTTGACGCGGCGATCTCCGAAGACGCCGATGAAATTTTAAATTCCGATGCCGTGGTTTTGCCGGGGGTTGGTTCCTTTGAGGCCGGAATGAGGGGGCTTAAAATCCGCGGCTTGGCGGACGCCGTAAAAACTTTCGCTGCGTCTGGCAAGCCCGTGTTAGGGATTTGCCTCGGCGCGCAGATTTTGCTTTCGGAGGGGCATGAGTTCGGGGTTTTTGAAGGGCTGGATGTAATTCCCGGCAAAGTTGTGCGTTTTCCGGAGCTTGCTGGCGGAGAAAAAATACCGCACGTCGGCTGGAATAAAGTCCGCTCGCCTGGCGGAGACGCATGGAATAAAGATTTTTATTTCGTGCACTCTTATATTTTGAAGCCGGATAAAAATGAGCACATTTTCGGGCGGACGACATACGGCGGGCAGGAATTTTGCTCGGTTGTGAAGAAAGACAACATTTATGGGACGCAATTCCACCCGGAGAAGAGCGGCGGGGCTGGGCTTGAGGTAATTAAAAATTTCATTAAGACCACGTGATTTCAGAAGTTAAGAATACACAAGCCAAATACGGTTTGCCGCAAGAAGTTAAGTTTTGTAAAAAGTGCGTAATTTCCAACCAGCGGCCGAATTCAGCAATTGAATTTGCGCACACAAGCAACACTCGCAAAGCCACGATTAACTTTGATGCCGAAGGAGTTTGTGACGCGTGCCGCTTTGCCAAAATCAAAAAAACTCAAATTGATTGGGCCGAACGTGAACGGCAGTTGGCGGTGTTGTGCGACAGATACCGCAAAAATAACGGAGAATACGACTGCATCGTTCCGGGGTCCGGAGGCAAAGACAGTTTTTACGCCGCCCACATTTTGAAATATAAATACGGCATGCACCCGTTGACGGTAACTTGGGCGCCGCATCTTTATACCGATTGGGGATGGAAAAATTTTCAAGCATGGCTCCACGCCGGTTTTGACAATTATCTGCATACTCCAAACGGCCGCGCGCATCGCCTGCTTACCCGTTTGGCTCTTGAAAAACTGTTTCATCCGTTTCAGCCTTTTATTTTGGGCCAAAAATCCCTCCCGCCAAAATTAGCCGTATCTTTTAATATCCCCTTGGTTTTTTACGGCGAGAACGAAGCTGAATACGGCAATCCAATTGCAGATATGTCCACTGCCAAACGCGACCGATCTTATTTCACGGCAAAAGATCAATCTAAAATTTATTTAGGCGGCGTATCCGTAGCAGATTTTAAACAGCGCTATGATATTTCAGATAACGATCTTCAGCCGTATTTTCCAGCCGATCCGGCAAGAATGGAAAAAATCGCTTTGGAGGTGCATTATCTGGGATATTATTTAAAGTGGCATCCGCAATCCTGTTATTATTACGCGGTAGAACACGGCGGCTTTCAGGCTGCCCCGGAACGAAGCCCGGGAACATACGGAAAATATACCAGCATTGATGATAAAATGGACGACTTGAATTTTTACACAATGTTCATAAAATTTGGCATAGGACGCGCGACTTGGGATGCGGCGCAGGAAATAAGATCTGGCGATATAACGCGTGATGAGGGGGTATCGCTTGTGAGAAGATTTGACGGAGAATATCCCGCAAGATTTGAGGACGAACTTTTTCGGTATTTAAGCATTACGGAAAAGGATTTTTCGCCAAAGGTCGTTAAAATGTTTGATTACCCTGTGATGAACAGAGAATATTTTATGAAATTAGCCGACGAATTTAAGTCGCCGCATTTATGGAAGCGTCTGCCGGACGGAGAGTGGAAATTGAAACATCAAGTCAGTTAAAAAAGTTTTAAAAGCGTGAAAGAAAAACTCTTGGCTATTATTCCCGCGAGGGGGGGGTCTAAACGCATTCCCAATAAAAACATCAGGAATTTTTTTGGCAAACCTTTGATTGCGCATACGATTTTGCAGGCAAAAGAAAATTCTTTTATTGACAGAGTGGTTGTGGACACGGATTCCCCTAAAATTGCGGCGATTGCGAAAAAATACGGAGCGGAAGCGCCATTTTTGCGCCCCAAGCGTTTGGCTGCGGACAAAGCCAGCGTGAATGATTCGGCCGTTTATTTTTTAAAGAGATTAAAAAAAGAAGAAGGATGCGAACCGGAATACGTAATATTTTTACACACAACCTCGCCGCTCCGCGAACAAAAGGACATTAATGAATGCTGGGAATTTATAAAAGAAAGCGGCGCCACGACCGTTCTTACCGTGTGTTCTACGCATCCGCGCCTTTATTATCTGGACGCGCAGAATAAAATCATTTTGGCTAACAGTCCCGGAGGCAAGTTGCCGTCTAACGTCCAGCAATGGCGCAAGGCGTACATTTTAAACGGCTGTTTCGTATATATTGTAAAAACGTCCGCGTTGCTTAAAGAAAAAGACATTTTTACCAGCGATACAAGAGCCGTGATTTGCGACAAGTGGCGGTCGGTTGATTTAGATACTCCGGAAGACTGGGTTTTGGCAGAATATCTTTATAAACACAAAGACAAACTGACTAAAGAAATCAAAAGTTTTAAATAAATGAAGCCGCCCATCATTATCTTGGGTTGCGCCAATTCTGGGACAAGCATGTTGGCTAGGATTCTTGGGGGCAAGAACGGCCACTTTTTAATTACTGATCATAAGGTTAAAGGCGGGGTTGTGCCTGAAGATAAATCAAATACCACTGACACGCAAATCTGGTGGGATAATTTTGATTTTGAAAAATGGGATGCAAAAGGCGATCCGCAACTCGCAGTTCCGATTTTTGATAAAAATGCCATAGAGCGCGTAAGACGCATCTATCTCTCGTTGGCGGGCGGCAAGCGATTGGTTATTAAGTCGCCAGATCATATCGCTCGCGTGCCGTTTTTTAAAGAAATGTTTCCTGATGCGCTTTTTGTGTTTATTGTGCGCAATCCTTGGCACAATTTTCAATCTATGACTTTGGGCGGCACCGAGACATATCTTTTGTTTACAAAGACAGTCCTTTCGCTGCCGGACGATCTACTGCTACGTGCGGCACATTCTTGGAAGGAGTGCATTGATCTTTATTTAAAATATAAAAACGAGAATTGGACTCTAACCCGGTACGAAAATATCGTTTACGATGCCGGAAATTCTATCTCCAAGATGTTTAACTTTTTGGGCATAAACGACTCTGCCTATTTTGAGCGGGCAGTTAAGATTCCCGGAGCTAAAGACGATAACTATTATCCTGTGCGGAAACTTTTTACAAAAAGTCCCTACAAGCAAGAAATTATGAAAGCTATTGCTCCGGGGTGCGAGTATTTTAACTACAATTCTTCTATAAATTCCGCAAGAAGTTCTATTGGAGAATATTGCTTCGCAAGATTTAAAAAAATGTTTTATCTAAAACCAGTCCTCGCCCCTATAAACAACTTATTTAAATACACAGCTAAAAAAGTTATCAAGGCATACGTTGATTTTGTTTTGAGGCCCGAAAATCCTTATATCGGCAGATTATTTTTTAATGCCGAAGCCGCCGGACTGAAATTCATAAGAGTTGATGATAATACTCTGACTAAAATTGGTCCGGCTAATTCAATCTATTTTGGTATTCGGGAACGTGATTATCGGAGATTTAAAGACGAGAAGTTCGCGGTTTTGGCTGATCGTTGGGGCGAAAACAAGGCAATTTTAAAAAACATTAAACTCTCCGCGAATCATCAACCGGAGAACGGCAAATATTTACTTTCTGGCGAAGTTACTTTTATAATAAAACAATGAAAATTGGCATAATCGGCTTTGGCTCAATAGGCCAAAGACATTATAAAAATTTGAATAAATATAAAAAAAATGTCGTAGTGTTTTCTAAAAGAGACGACGTTGATTTGTCGCGCCAAGTTAAACATTGGCGCGATTTTGCCAACGGCGGTCCTTATGAAGGCATCGTTGTCGCGAATGAAACGTATAAGCATGCGGCAACGATCAAAAAATGTATTGCGTTAAGACCGAAAGTTATTTTTGTAGAAAAGCCGCTGGCCCACAGTTCTCGTGGCTTAATAGCGCTTGGCAGAACGTTAAAACGAAAAAAAATCAGCGTTTGGGTTGGATACAATTTTCATTTTTTTGCCCCATTTATTAAAATTAAAAAAAATATAAAAAGCGGCAAATTCGGCAGAATCTACTATATGCGCGTTTCCGTTGGCCAAGATTTACGAGAGTGGCGCCCGGGGCGAGATTATAGAAAAATTTATTCCGCCAAAAATAAGATGGGCGGAGGGGTCTTGCTGGATTTGGTGCACGATATTAATTATCCGGCTTGGCTTTTGGATGATGCTTTGATGCCGCAGCGATCGTATGTCAGAAAACTATCTAATCTTAAAATAGATACAGAAGACTTTGCTGAAAGCATTTTTGTCGGCAAAAAAACCGGAGCCATTGTATCCGTGCACCAAGATTATTTAAGAATTCCCAGCAGAAGGTTTCTGGAAATCATGGGTTCTGAAGGCAGTTTAATCTGGGATTCTTCAGACGCCGAAGACCGCGGCAGGATGTATCACAGAGAAATTAATTTTTTCGTCGGTTTAATAAGAAGCGGCAAGTATTTTTCTAATTGGGATGAAGCCGTTCGGGATGTTAGAAATATAGAGTATTTGAAAAAATATGGCGGATAAACTTAAATTTTTGCAAATCGGCTTGGGGTCAATGGGCAAGCGCCGAATCCGTAATTTGGCGGCTTGCGGCGAAAATAATGTCATTGGCATGGACTTTTCCGCTGAACGCAGACACGAGGCCGAAGAAAAATACAATATACGAACGATTGATAATTTAGATGCACTTGGCGCGGAAGATATTGACGCTGTGAGCATCTCCACGCCCCCAGACAAGCACGGCGATTATATCCGCTGGGCGCTTGCCAATAAAAAACATTTTTTTGTTGAGCTCGCGACGACAGACGACGGTTATGAAGAAATCCGCCGGCTGGCGGATAAAAATTTAGGCATCGTAATGGCGCCGTCCTGCTCGTTTCGTTTTTTTCTGCCGATTAAAATGATGAAAAAATATATTGGAGATGGGCGTATTGGAAAAGTTTTGGCTTTTCATCATCATGCAGGCCAATATCTGCCGGAATGGCACTCGTGGGAGGACTATCGCCAAATTTATTTCGCCAAAAAAGAAACCGGCGCTTTCCGCACAATGTTTTTATTTGAACTTAGCTGGCTGAATTGGCTTTTCGGGCGTCAGGCCGACGTCGTTTTCGGTTTTACGGATAAAATTTCAGACCTGGAGTTAGAGATTGGCGCCAAAGATATTACTTGGGCTTACTTAAAATATCAAAATAAAATTTTAGGCAGTCTCTTGATTGATATAATTTCGCGCAAGCCCTTCCGGACGCTGCGTATTTTAGGAAGCGATGGTGTATTGGAGTGGGAGTGGCTGGAAAATTGGATTAAAATTTATGACGCAAAAACAAAGCAGACGGAGACCATTGAGGTTCCGAAAGGAAATCCGGAGACCGGCTATTTAGCCGCCGAGGAGATGTATAACGATGAAATAAAAGCGTTTGTTGACGCAATTTACGGCCGCGCGCCGTATCCCTACACCTTTAAAGAAGACTTGCAAAATTTACGGGCTCTATATAAACTTGAGAAATAAATATGAGTACGCGAAACCCGTTTACTAAAAAAGTTGTTCGAGAGCACGATAAATTATATTTAAGCGAAAATCGCAAGCTTAAAGTTAAGGAGAAGTTTAAGTCAATAATGCGGATTGCGGATCGTCATTTGCGGACACTTACGCGCCCCGAAATATTGGATGTCGGCTGCGCGTCCGGCGACTTTCTCCACTATCTGCGCGCGCTCTATCCAAATGCCTCGCTTACCGGATTGGATGTTGTGCCCGCGCTTTTGAAACTGGCAAAACGCGAGGTGCTGCAGGCAAGTTATATACGCGGCGATATTTATACGGGGAAAGGACTGCCAAAAAGTAAATTTGACGCGGTATTTCTTCTGGCTGTGCATAGCATATTTGATGATGTTGGCTCTTGGTTAGATAATTTACTTCGATTGGTAAAACCCAATGGCCATATATTTGTCGATGGGCTTTTCAATCCCGAGGATGTTGATGTGGTTATGCGCGTGCGTTATGCAAAGCCCGGTTCGCGCTATCAGCGCGGATGGAATGTGTTTTCGCAGAAAACAGTACTTGAACATTTGCGCAAACGAGGCGCGAAGGGCGCCTTTCATCGCTTCGTTATAGGAATCGATATTCCGCGGCATAAGGACGACCCCCTGCGATCATGGACTTTTAAGCTTGAAAACGGCGAACGCGCCATCATCAACGGAACGCAAATACTCCACCAGTTCTACTTTTTAGAGATTACTCCCGGCCAAAAATGATTCTCAATAAAGGCAAGATTAAGAAAACAGAAAGCGAGACCCTCAAGACTTTTCAGGAAGAAATTCCTTCGCAATACTTTTCCCACAAAAATAAAGCCGCGTATAGGGATTATGTAAGGAACGCCGAATTTGTTTACAGAGAGCTGTTCAAATTCCCTCCGCAAATGTTTCGCGGCGCGGAACTCATAGACTTCGGGGCGGGAACGGGGGAAAATACCGTGTATCTTGCAAGCTGGGGCGCCAAATGCACGCTTGTTGAAATGAATCCCAAAGCGCAGAGCATCTCAAAAGAGGTGTTTAAAAAATACGCGCGGAATTTTGACGACCACACTTTTATTTGTTCATCAATCTTTGATTATAGCCCGGAGAGCGGCAAGCTGTACGACATTGTTCATTGCAGGGCTGTTCTCTCGCATACCGCGGCAAAGGAAGCTGCTTTCCAAAAAATCGCGAGGATGGTCAAACCGGGCGGATTTTTGATTTTCGGAGACCCGAATAAAGCTGGGGGATTCCAGAACATGCTGCAGCGTTTCGCCGTCTATCATTTTGCTTCAACACCAGACGAAATGGTGAAAGTTTGCGAATTTCTTTTTAAAGAAGACATTGACCGCAGTGAGAAGTTTATTCCTCGCACGCGCCGCGCCATCATTTTTGACAGATGGGTGATTCAATCCCAGGACGACTCTTCGGTTGCGGAAGTTGTGGGTTGGATGAAGAGTGGCGGTTTGCGCTTGTATTCGTCATATCCTCTATTTGCCGTGCCGCTTCGCGGGGATTCGCAGCATCACCAGCCAAAGTTTGATGCGGCATCGGTATCTAATCTGGCTAATCTTGGCGCGCTTACTGAATTGGTATGGATGTTGCAGACAGAATCGGATAGCAAGGCCTTCCCCAAATTCATGAGCGGGCTGAATCCGCTTGCGGCGGCGCTTGCAAACATTACATCATATGTGGCGAACTTCAATAAAAATACCAAGCTCGATGCCGGCCGTTTTCAAGAATTATCGCGCGCGTTGGCAAAGTCGTCCGACGCGCTGAATTTTCTCCAGCCCCTTCGCGAGAAACTCCTGCGAGCTCTTGGGGAAGCCGACGAATTTGTTAGCTTGGTTTATACATCTGACTTGAAGAAACTGCGCAAGTTTATCGAAAAAACAGAAGTTCTTTTTAAGGGCGCTTGCGGCGTGCGCCACGCGGATTTCATCGCTTACAAACCAATAGAGAATCGTTAAAAAATAATATGAAAATTAACAGCCATAATGAATGGGACAAGCTTCGGGAAATTGTTGTGGGCCGCGGGGAGGGACAAGCGCCGCTTTTGTTTACGGCGCCCGGACAGATTTCGGAGGATCTCTTGAAAAAAGCAAACCGCTTGGCGCGCGAAGCGTCGCCTAAATGGTTGATTGATGAAATAAATGAAGATTTAGAGGGGTTGAGCAACACGCTCAAATCATTTGGTATAAAAGTATATCGGCCGGAAACATCGCATGTAAACAGTTTTTTTGCCACGCCTTATTTCCGGGCTGCGGGCGACTATTGTTACAATATGAGAGATCTTCATCTTGTGGTCGGAAATACCGTTATTGAGTCGCCGTCTCAAGAAAAGCACAGATATTTTGAGGCTTTTGGTCTGTATGATATTTGGTATGAATATTTCAAAGAAGGGTTTCGCTGGATTGCCGGGCCGAAGCCGAGACTTGCCGGTAATCACATGATTATTTACTATGATGGCGAAAAAAATGAGTATGAAGACGGGCAGAAATTTATAAAATTAACCGAAGACGAAATCCTTTTTGAGGCCGCCAATACAGTGAGAATGGGCAAAGATTTGCTTTATCTTGTATCCAGATCCGGCAATAATCTCGGCGCAAAATGGCTTCAAAGCGTTCTGGGCAATGAATATCGGGTTCATACGACTGAAAAAATTTACCGCTCAAGCCATATTGACTCAACCGTTTTGGCTCTTCGCCCTGGGCTGGTTTTGCTTAATGCAACAAGGGTGTCGCCGGAGACTTGTCCCTCGGTTTTAAATTCATGGGAGAAAATTTATTTCACGGATATTGTTCCTGCGCCGGAATCAACCGTAAAATTTCACAAAGACGTTCGCAAAAAGGTTCACAAAGAGCTTGCGTCTCTGGGCATTCAATCTAGTCTTGATTCTATGGCATCGGATTGGATTGGCATGAACATACTTTCGGTGGATCTGAATACGGTAATTGTTGATGAGTGGCAGGTTCCTTTAATTAATCTTTTAAAAAAACATAAAATTACCCCGGTCCCTATTCGATTCAGGCATTCTTATTACATGGGCGGCATCCATTGCAGCACACTGGACACGGTCAGAGAAAGCAAGCTGGAAAGCTATTTTGGTTAAAATCTATGGCGTATCCAAAAAAAATTCCGCATGGAATTATGTTCCATCACTTTTACAATGAAGCGCATCCATGGGGGCAAGGCGCCATTTCCGCCGACGACCTCAATGATCTATTGCATTACATCGGTCTCGAAAGAATTTTGCCGCCGCTCGAGTGGTTAAAAAGGTTGAAAGAAAATAAATTAAAGAACGGGGATGTTTGCCTGACTTTCGACGACGCGCTTTTATGCCAAACAGAGATCGCTTTGCCTGTGCTGGAGAAATACGGCCTTAAAGCTTTCTGGTTTGTCTACTCCGGCGTTTTTGAAGGAAGACTGGAGAATTTGGAGCTCTATAGATTTTTCCGGGTAAAATATTTTGATAACATAGATGATTTTTATCAATTATTTTTTAAAAAAGTTTCTGAATTCGGAATTGCCACGGAGGCAGACCCGGAAGTTGAGAAGAAAATGCTGGCAGACTTCCCGTTTTATTCCGCAAACGATGTCCGATTCCGTTTTTTGCGCGATAAGGTCTTAAGGAAAGATAATTATGAAAAAATAATGGATGCCATTTTAAAGGACCGTGGTCTGAATAAAAAAGAGATGTCAAAGAGCTTATGGATGTCCAATAAAGATTTAAAATATCTTAACGACAGCGGACACGTTATAGGGCTGCATTCTTATTCTCATCCAACGTCGCTTGCGGATTTGTCTTTTAAAGAGCAATTTGACGAGTATAAAAAAAATTACTCGCATATAAAACGAGCCACCGGCCAAAACCCGGCTGCCGTAGCGCATCCGGTGAATTCTTATAATAAGAACACGTTGAAGATTTTGAGAAAGCTCGGGGTTATTTGCGGTTTTCGTTCAAATATGTTTCCAAAAACAAAAATGGGGGCGATTAACGCCAACGCTTTTGAAATGGCTAGAGAAGACCACGCCAATATTGTAAAGATGATGGAAATGTGATTTGGGAGCGCCAGCGTTTCAAAGAATTTAATTTTCAAATCCGGCGCGCTCCCTTTTACCATAGCCGATACGCCGGTGAGTTTGGGGGATATTTTAGCCGATTTTGTGACGCGGTCGCAGGCCAAGCCGCGTCTTGCTCCGGATTTTAATTCGGCAAAAAATATTTTAGATATGGCCTTAGTGCAAGCGCAGTAACTCATTACTGCGCTATTTTTATCCAATATACGGATTTAAAAATTTGGAGAGGTCGCGGTTTTTTAATTTTTCCAAAACCGTTTCTGGCGCGGGCAAATTCTCCAGATAGTCCCGCGCCACCTCATCGGTGAAATCCGCGCCTCTTGAATATTTTATCTGCGAAGATTTATCCTGCGGCACGGGTGTCATTTTATCAATCTTGCCGTTTTTGATGTTTTCAATTAAACCTTTGTGGGCGGCTTTTACCGCTTTCATGCCGAGCAAAAGAGGATCGCCGATCTGCTCCGGGAATGCGTGAAAAAGCATATCCCCCGAGTCTAAGCCACGGCTTAAAAGATGAATTGTTGCGCCAACGTAATCAAAGTTTCCATGATATGCAGCCCAAAAATTGCAGGAGTTTCCTCGGTAATAAGGCGAGGTTCCAATGTGTATATTGTACGTTCTGTTTTTGACTAAAAACTCAACCAGCGGACCTTTTATGTAGCTTGATCCAAAGACAATATATCTGTCCGAATACAGTGCATCTTTCAAAAACTCCATTGGCAATAAACTTAAATCACTGGCTTTGAGAACCATCGCCCGCACATTTTTTGGTAAAAACCTTGGCGCGTCGAAAATTTGCCTTTCCGGTTCAATAACCGCACTCCTAAAATATTTTTGCATTATTTCCGTTTTATTATAAAAATCGGCTACCTCGCCTGTGAAAACGGTAAAGGACTCTATTACTGCGTAAACCTCGTCGGCAATTTTCGCCAAATCTTCTATTAAGGAGATGTGGCGCGCTTGATTGCTTGTGAATACGGTTATTTTCATTTCTCAATTATTATAAATGCACAGAAAACTTAATGCAAGCGCCGTTCGTTTAAATATTAATGAGAAAAATCGCCTATGTTTCCGGGACGCGGGCGGACTTCGGGCTGATGACGCCGGTTTTGCGCGCCATTCAAAAAAGCAGAAAATTGAAGCTGGAGCTCTACGCAACCGGCATGCATTTGATGCCGAGATTCGGCAGGACTTTTGACGAAGTCAAAAAACAATTTCCGGCCGCGCTCGCCGTTCCGGCGATTTTCAGTTCAGACGACCGAACTGGCATGGCACGATTTGCCGGAGATTTTTTAAAGAAAATCGCGGCGATTTTTGAAAAACGGATGCCCGACATCGTTTTGATTTTGGGAGACAGGGTTGAGATGCTGCTTACGGCAGCCGCGGCGCTTTATCTCGGCGTTCCAGTAGCTCATATCCACGGCGGAGAAAAAACTTTAACTGTGGACGAAGTCGCGAGGCATGCTATTACCAAAATTGCGCATATACATTTTGCGGCCACAAAAGAATCAGCGGAGCGAATCAGAAAAATGGGTGAGGAGCCATGTAGAACACATATTGTCGGCGCTCCGGCGCTGGACGTGATTTTAAACGAGAAATTGCCGACCCGCGCGGAACTTTTTAAAAAGCTGGGGCTTAATCCTGAAGAAAAAATTATTTTGATAACCCAGTACTCGGTTAACGAGGAGTTTAATGACGCTGGCAGGCAGATAAAAGAAACTCTGGCCGCGGTAAAATCTTTCGGGTTGTCCGTTGTGGCGATTTACCCGAATGCCGACCCCGGCGGCAGAGAAATTATTAAAGTCATTGAGAAAGAAAGGAAAAATCCGCTATTCAGGATATTTAAAGGCTTGGGGCATAAAGATTTTCTGGCGCTGGAGCGGGAAGCTGCGGTCTGGGTTGGGAATTCAAGCGCCGCAATGATCGAGTCATCTTCTTTTAAGACGCCGGTGGTAAATATAGGCGCGCGACAACGGGGCCGCCAGCGCGGGGGCAATGTTATAGATGTTGGCTACAGCCGCGCTGAAATCAAAAAAGCAATAGCAAAATCTTTGTACGATAAAAAGTATCTTGCCGGGTTTAAAAAAATAAAAAACCCTTGGGGAGACGGCAAAACCGGCCAGCGAGTCGCCAAGATTTTGGAGGATTTGGAAATTAACCAGAAATTATTGACTAAGCAAATCGCTTACTAAAAATGAAAGACCTGGTTATCGGCGGCTATAAAGTAAATTACGGCAATCCGCCGTTTGTTATCGCCGAAGCCGGAGTAAATCACAGCGGCGATTTTGATTTGGCGATAAAGCTGATTGACGCCGCGTCAAACGCGGGCGCGGACGCGGTGAAATTCCAGACTTTCCGCGCCGAGCAGGTTGTGACTGGAGCGGGCAAGATGGCTGATTATCAGAAAAAGAACATTGGCGCCGAAGAAAGCCAGCTGGAGATGTTGAGGAAATTGGAGTTAAAAGAGGACTGGTACCAGGCGCTGATTAAACTGGCCAAAGAAAAAAATATAATTTTTATTTCCACGCCGCACGGCGGCAAGGAATCCGTTGACTTGCTTCAGTCCTACAACGTCCCCGCGTTTAAATTCGGCTCGGGCGACCTCACCAATTTGCCGCTTTTGGAATACGCGGCGAAGTTCGGGAAACCAATGCTTATATCAACCGGTATGTCCAATTTAGAGGAAACAAAAGAAGCAGTTGAGACGATAAAAGGCGCAGGCAACGACCAGATATTGGTTTTTCATTGCACGACCGATTATCCGCTTGCGCCGGAGAATGTAAACTTGAGCGCGATGCAGACCTTGATGAAAGAACTCGGCGCGCTTGTGGGGTATTCCGACCATACCGTAGGGCCGCAAGCCGCCATTGCGGCAGTTGCCCTTGGCGCCTGCATGATAGAAAAGCACTTTACTTTGGATAGAAAAATGAATGGGCCTGACCATATTGCCTCCACTGAACCAAAAGAATTTAAAGAAATGGTTGCGATGGTAAAGCAGGTGCCGCTAATGATGGGCAGCGGCACAAAAGAGCTTCTTCCGGCCGAGCGCCAATACGTGACGGTTGCGAGAAAAAGCATTGTGGCCGCCCGTGACATTAAAAAGGGCGAAAAATTCACCAGCGAAAATCTGGACATCAAGCGCCCGGGAACCGGCATGCTGCCAAAATATCTCAATAAAATTATCGGCAAAACGGCTAAGTCAGACATCCCAGCCGAAACTCTGATTAGCGAGGAAATGTTTTCTAACTAGGGTTAGCTAATGAGGACGATATGTCTAGAACTAAAGCAAGATTCAAAAATTGGAAGGCGCCGAAAATTGTGCACGGGAAGCCCACTAAATATAATTGGAATGTGCTCTATCCGGAAGGTTTGAAACTCGGCAAAAACACTGACATCGGCGCGTACACTTTAATAGTGGCAAAGCACGGCGTGGAAATAGAAGATGAAGTACAGATAGGGTCGCATTGCTCTTTGTATTCTTACTCTACGATTGACAATAAAAAAGGGAAAATCGTTCTTAAAAAAAACTGCCGCATCGGAACCCACAGCTCCGTGATGCCCGGAGTGACAATCGGAGAAAATACCATTGTCGGCGCGCACAGCTTTGTAAATAAGAACTTGCCGTCCAATGTAATTGCCGCCGGCGTTCCCGCAAGGGTTTTGAGAAAATTGCCCAAGAAACCCCGAGACTAACCTGGGGGTTTTATATTTAGTGAAACGCTATCCTAGCGCCAAGCCTTATATTACGGATCGGGAGAAGAAATACGTGCTGGAAGTTTTAAATTCCGGCATTTTAAGCTTGGGCAAAAAGCAGGAGCGCTTTGAAAATAAGTTTGCGAAGTTTATCGGAGCGAAATACGCCTGCGCGGTTTCCTCCGGCACGGCGGGGCTGCATCTCGCTATGATTGCGGCTGGCATTGGCCCTGGCGACGAAGTGATAACCACGCCGTTTTCCTTTGTGGCTTCCGCTAACGCGATTTTGTATGTCGGCGCAAAACCGATTTTTGCAGATATTGACCCTTTAACTTACAATATTGACCCCCAAAAAATTGAGCGCGCGATAACCAAAAGAACAAAGGCGATTTTGGTCGTGCATATCTTCGGCCAGCCGGCGGAAATGGCTCCTATTTTAAAAATCGCCAGAAAATACAATTTGAAAATAATAGAAGACGCCTGCGAATCGCTGGGTGCGACCTATAAAGGCCGCATGGCGGGCACATTCGGCGAGTCGGCGGTTTTCGCTTTTTACGCGAACAAGCAGATGACTACCGGCGAAGGCGGAGTTATCGTGACCAGCAATAAAAGGATTTACGGGCTTTGCAGGAGTTTGCGCAATCAGGGCAGAGCCGAAAATATGCAGTGGCTGGACCATAATCGCCTTGGTTATAACTACCGGATGGATGAGATGAGCGCGGCCGTCGGCCTTGCGCAGATTGAAAATATTGATTTTCTTTTGCGCGAGCGCAGCATTGCCGACTGGTATCATGAATTTTTGGCTCCGCACGGAGATTTGATTCAAACTCCTCAAACTCATCCGCACAACACCCACACATGGCAGGTTTACGTTGTCCGCATCAAAAATAGAAATATCAACCGCGACAGAGTCATGCTTGACCTTCAAAAACAGGGCATCGCGACAAAGCCGTATCTGCCTTCAATCCACCTTTTCAGTTTTTACAGAAGCAGGTTTGGATTTAAACCCGGCGACTATCCGATCTCTGAAACCGTGAGCGCAAGCACGCTGGCCCTGCCGTTTTACGTCGGGCTTAAGAGGCCGGACATTAAATATATATCTAATAAAGTTATTGATGCCGTCAAAAAATACAACTAAAGTGCTGATTTGCGGTGGTGCGGGCTATGTTGGCGGACATCTCGCCGATTTGCTTATGGAAAAAGGATGCGACGTTGCCATTTATGATAATCTTATCTACGAAGATCGCTACTTAAAAAATATAAATTTTATTTATGGCGATATCCGCGATAAAGAAAAATTGGGCCGGATTATAAACAACTTTGACATTGTCATTTGGCTGGCGGCGATAGTCGGGGATGAGGCGTGCGCAATTAATCCTACTGCTGCCAGAGAAATTAATCTCTCCGCCGTTCAGTGGTTTACCAGAAATTATAAGGGCAAAATAGTTTATACTTCTACCTGCTCTGTTTACGGGAAAAACGACGGCTTACTGGATGAATCGTCGGAGGTCAAGCCATTGTCGCATTACGCTGTAACCAAGCTGAAAGCAGAAAAAGAAATTATGGCACGTTCGAACGACTATCTCATATTCCGGCTCGGCACTCTTTTTGGCGCAGGAGACAGGCACGCGCGGTTGAGATTTGATCTCGCCGTTAATCTGCTGACCCAAAGAGCTGCCGCTAATGAGATTTTGACGGTTTTCGGCGGCGAGCAATGGAGGCCGCTCATGCACGTCAAAGACGCTGCGGATGGAATATTGTTTGGAATAAAAAATAACCTGAACGGCCTATTTAATTTAAGCGCTAAGAACTACAAGGTTTCTGAAATCGCGGATACAATAAAAAAGATAATCCCCGATGCAAAAGTTGAACACGATAATGTCACATTTGAAGACTTGAGAAATTATAAAGTTTCTTCGGCAAAGTTTATGTCATACGGATGGAAGCCGCGATATAGTTTGGAAGACGGCGTGCGGGAAATTTACCAGCTTATCACGGCCGGCAGGGTTCGCGACCCAAAAAACGCCATTTATTCTAATGGCCAATATTTAAAAAATGCAGAGCGAATTTAAAAATAAAAATATTTTGGTCACGGGCGGCACAGGCTCAATTGGTTCAGAAATCGTCCGCCAGCTTTTGAATTTCAGCCCGAGAAGCATCCGCGTTTTCGCGCGCCACGAAGACAGGCATTACACTTTAATGAATGATCTGGGGTACAACCACGAAAACGACCACTTAAGATTCGTTATCGGAGATATTCGCGATAAAGACCGCTTGCGCATGGCCATGGAAGGAGTGGACATTGTTTTTCACGCCGCCGCGCTCAAGCAGGTTGAGATGTGCGAATACAACCCTTTTGAAGTCGTGAAAACGAACATCGTGGGCACGCAGAACGTCATAGACGTCGCGCGGGACTTAAATATAGGAAAAGTGGTCGGCATTTCCACCGACAAAGTTGCCGAGCCGGAAGGCATCCTGGGCGTTTCCAAACTTATGGCGGAGAAATTATTTTTATCCTCTTTTTATTACAAAGGTGACCGGAAAACAAAATTTGCTTGCGTGCGCTTCGGCAACGTTTTGGGCAGCCGGGGGAGCATCTTGCCGCTTTTTAAAAAACAGATTAAAAATAACGGCGCCGTTTCTATTACTAATCCTAAAATGACAAGGTTTGTGATGACCATACCGCAGGCGGCAAGCTTGGTGCTCTCCGCGACGAACCTAATGCGCGGGCAGGAAGTTTTTGTTTTAAAGATGCCAGCTGTGCGCTTGGCCGATTTGGCAAAAGCTGCCGTGAAGCATTACGCGCCCATGTTCGGGAAAAAATCTTCGGAAATTAAAATTAAAATAGTCGGCAGAAGAGCCGGCGAGAAAATACATGAAAAATTGCTGGCCGACCATGAACTGCCGCGGGCGTTTGAGACCAAGGATATGTATATTTTGACTCCGCACGAAAAGGTTGTGGGGGAAGAATACAAAGAAAAGTATCCGGCAAAGTTGATAGCCGCAGGGAATAAAAGTTTTTCTTCGGAATTTGCGCCCAAACTTTCCGAGGATCGCCTTTCGGCGCTGATCAAAGAAGCAGATTCACACCAAATTTGATGGTTGTAATGCAAAGTGCCGGTAAAAAGATTTTCGGTTTATTCAGATTATTCGGCGAAGCCTTCGGCGAATTTAAGTGGGCTGTTGTCGCTTTCACGCTTTTGAGTTTTTTAAGCAGTGTTTTGGAGGGCATCGGCATAAATGCCGTTATTCCTCTTTTTTCTTTTCTTAAAAATGGAGCACAGGGCGCCGATATTGTTTCACGAATGATTGAGAAATTTTTTAATTATTTTATTCTGCCGTTTAATTTGCAGTATTTGATTTTGTTTATTATAACAATTTTTGTGATAAAAACCATCGTTTTTTTCATGGCCAGTTTCATTGCGGCAAAAACAGTCTCGGAATTTGCCCGCAGAAAGCGCAACTTACTTTTTAGTCAAACTTTTTTTGCAGACTGGCCGTATCTTACGAAACATAAACTGGGTTACTTGGATCAGATTTTAACAACTTATATCAATAACAGCTCCGCTCTTTTCTCTCATGTCAGCAGTTTGATTATTGTGACCGCTAATCTTTTGATTTACATTATTTTGGCTGTCAATATATCCGCCATTATTGCTTTTGCGGCATTTGTTTTGGCACTATCGTCTTTTTATGTTTTTAAGCCCTTTTTTAAAAAAAATGAAGCCGCATCTTCAGAGATGAGCGTGGTTTTTAAGGATGTGGCGCATTTTGTAAACGAGAGCCTTTTGGGCGTCAAAACAATTAAATCCATTGAAGTCAAAGATAAAATTGTAGAGCGCGCCAACAGCTACTTCGATCGGCTGAAAGAGCTTAATGTGAGAATTACTTTGGCGTCTATATTAACCAATACGCTTATTCAGCCCATTGGTCTTTTTTTTATAATGGCAGCGTTCCTTTATTTTTACAGATCGGATCAAAGTTTTAATATGGCTTCGTTTGCGGTCATTGTCTATGCTATTAATAAAATTTTTACCCAAGCGCAGCAGGGGCAATCTTTTTTTCACTCCGTAATTTCTTACGAACCTTATTTGCGGGGGGCGATGCAATATGAGAATGAAATATTGGGGCGCAAAGAAAAGGATTTAGGCAAGCGCAATTTTAATTTCCGGGATTGTTTGCGGTTTAACAATGTGCATTTTGCTTACGGCGCCTCTTACGGACCAGTACTTAAGAGAGTCAATTTTTTCATTAAAAAAGGGGAGACGACGGGGCTTATCGGACCTTCGGGCGTTGGCAAAACAACTATTGTTGACCTTATGTTGCGCCTTCTGGACCCGCAAAGAGGCACGATTACTTTGGACGGAGTTGATATTTATAACATTAAGCTTAGGGAATGGCGAACCAATATTGGCTATGTTTCCCAAGACATTTTTTTAATGAATGGCACTATTGAAAATAATATAAAATTTTACGGCGAGAGCGTGACTGATGCCGATATGATAGAAGCCGCTCGCATGGCCAATATTTTTGATTTTATTGAGTCTTTGCCAGAAAAGTTCAAAACATTGGTGGGCGAGCGTGGCATTCAGCTTTCGGTGGGTCAGCGTCAGCGCGTAGTTTTGGCCAGAGTTTTGGCTAGGCATCCTGAAATTTTACTCTTGGATGAGGCTACCAGTTCTTTAGATAACGAGTCCGAAATTTTAATTCAAAAGGCCATTGAAAATTTGCGGGGGCGGGTTACGGTTTTTACTATAGCCCACAGACTCTCTACAGTTGTTTCAGCCGATAGGCTTATAGTTTTAGATAATGGCAGGATTTTGGAAGAGGGGAGCCCCCGCGAGCTTTTAGCGAATCAGAATTCTTATTTTTTTAGAGTTTATCACGCTAAAAAATAACGGTATGCGTTTATTTTTAATATCATGGTCAGGTAAGGAAATCGGGATGATAGAAATCGCAAAGCGGCTTCAGGAAAGCGGCCACGAGATAGTTTATTGGGTTTGTGATTTTGGCAAAGAAGCGGATTATAAAACTTTTCCCGGCACGATTTTTCACGATCACTACGAAGCAATAGCGGGCAAGCCGGCTCATGGCGTTAATGCCGAAGAATTTCCTTCGGTCGGACGTGATGTAATCCAGCAATTTTACGGCACCGAGTCGGTTGTTTTAACTATGATGAACAAGCGGCTCGGCCATTTGGCGATCAACGAGAGGAAACATTTATATTATCATATTGTGCAGTATTGGCGCGGAGTATTTGACAAATATAACCCGGATGCGATTCTTTTTCTTTCCGCGCCGCACGCCATTTATGATTACGTTATTTACGCGCTGGCTAAAAGCAGAAACGTTAAAACGCTGGTAGTCGAGGTTTCGGTAGTAAACGACCGGCTGCTGCTCTATGAAGATTTTAAAGAGGGACATCCGTTGCTTAAACCGCAGGCTTGGAAAAACCAATCGGGTAAATTTAGTGTTGCGAATTTAAGCGAGGACTTGCGGGATTACTATTCTAAACACAGAAAGTTGTCTCAAGGCCCCGAGGACATTTCGGATTTTAGAGAAGCAACATATAAGGAAATTAATGTTTTTTTGGAAGGAAGATTTAGCGCCGCCCATACTTTTAGAGAACGGATGCGGCTGATTGCAAGTAGCGCCAAAGACCTTTCTTTGCCCAAAAAAGCCATAAGTTTTTTTATCAACAGGATTGGCCCCAACATGAAAAAAGAATATTTATCAGTTCAGTCTTCTCCGGATTTCAGCAGGAATTTTGTTTATGTTCCGCTTCACACACAACCAGAGCAGAACACTGTCACCCAGGGAGACGTTTTTGTAGACCAGCTTTTAATGCTGGAAATTTTAGCGGCTGCTTTGCCGAAAGATTGGCTAATTTATGTCAAGGAACACCCCTTTCAGTGGTTGCCGCGCGGCCCGGCATTTTTTAACGATCGCCCGCGGGGTTATTATAAATCTATTGTTGCCCTGAAAAACGCTAGAATAATGCCGATTGGAACGAACACGTTTGAGCTGATTCATTATGCTAAAACGGTGGCCGCAGTTACCGGAACCGCCGCGTGGGAAGCAGTAATGAGGTCAAAACCTGCTTTGCTTTTCGGGCATGTTTGGTTCCAAAATAGCCCAGGGGTTTTCCGGGTGGATAGCGCTGAATCTTGCCGCCGGGCTTTTGCTGAAATTGAAGCTTGGCGCGGATTTGATGAAACTGAATTAATCAAGTTTTTAGTTGCCTTTGATAAAGCCAGTTTTCGCGGTTATACTGACCAGGAATACGCAGCATGCAGCGATTTGAGCAGAGAAGACAATATAAGTAATTTTTTGCGCGTCATATATGAACAGTTATAATATGAACCGGCTTATCAGGGTCGTTTCCTCGTTTCTAATACTGGCTTCGGTTGTTTACCCGATTTTTGTTTTCGTGATTTTTCCAAAATGGGTCATAGACGACGCTTTCATCACTTTCAGGTACGCAGAAAATTTAGCGAAGTTCAGTGAATTTACCTGGAATGTGGGCGAGCCGCCGATTGAGGGATATACGGGAGTATTTTTGCCTGCGGCGCTCGCTGTTTTTATGAGATTCGGTTTTGACCCGATAAATGTAAGCCGCGCCATCGGCGTTTTTTCTTTCTTTTTAGGGTGGCTTATGCTTTTTTTATCGCTGAAACTGCTGAAATCTGACAAATTTGTCTTCGGCATTATATTGCTGCTTTACAGCACGGCGCCGATTTTATTTACTCACGCTTCTTCTGGGCTGGAAACAATGCTCTTTGTCGCTTCTATTTTAGCGTCGTCGTATTTCTTATTGCGGTTTTTATTGCGCGGGGGAGGCGCGCCTTTGTTTTTATCCCTGCTTTTTACAAGTTTGGTGCGGCCGGAGGGTGTTGCGCTTGCCGGATTTTTTACAGTTGCCGCGGCGCTTTATGAATTTAAACAGCGGCGCGAGAACTTAAAAAGTTTTATAGGCAGTTTCGCTGTTTTTTATTTTCTGCTGGCACTCGTGTATTTTTTGTGGCGATTAAATTATTATCATGCCTTCTTGCCGAATACTTATTACGCAAAAAGCGACGTCGGGTTTAGCGTGGACATTTTAATTGATATGTTCAGGTTTCTGCGCGGAAACTTTGCGCTCCCAATTTTGGCAGGCATAGCGCTTGTATTGCCGGAAATAGACTGGTTTTCCGCGCGCCTAAAAAGGCGCGAGGGCGGATTTTGGGAATCCAATATTTTATACGTTTTTCTGCCCATTGCGGCTTTCGCGGCTTTACTTATGCTGTTTTATGCGCGCTCTCACCTTACTACGAATTTCTCCGAGCGTTTTTATACTTCGCTGATGCCGGCAATGTGGCTGGGATTGGTTTTCGCATTTAATTTTGGTTTTACGGTTCTTAATTATATTAAAGTCAATAAAAAACTTGGTTATAAGTTGGCAATATTTTTGTTCTTTGTCTTAAGTTCATATCAAATTTTGTTCAATGCGGCGAAACTGAAAAATGAAATAACTTTTGCCAATGATGAAAAAACCGAAAAAGAGAGTCAGCATTATTTAGCTGGCGAGTTTCTTCAAAAAAATCTATTACCGACAGATTGGGTGGTGATTTATTTGGATGCGGGCGCGGTGCCGTATTTTTCTAAAATAAAAGCCGTTGATTTCGGCGCGCTAAACGACCCTGTTTTGGCGCGCGGCAAGCTATCGTCCAAAGAGCGCATAGATTATTTTTACTCTAAAAATCCGGCGGCGATTTTTATTACCAGTTCTTCTTTAGAGAGGGTGGAGTCTGACAAAGAGGCCATGGCGATTGCCGGTGACCCGCGCTTTCGGGGCTACGCGCTTGCCCGAAAGTACCCATCGCCGTTTGCTTACCGTTATCCGGCAATCAACCACCAACTGCTTTTTTTAAGAAACGACATCTATTCTAAATTAAAATGATTTTGGACATTATTAAATCGCGGCGCACCCAGCGGCATTTTTCCGATAAGCCCGTGCCGGAGGAATATGTTGAAAAAATTCTTGAAGCCGCCAGCTGGGCGCCGAGCTCCTGCAATATGCAGCTTCTGGGGCTGATTCGCGTAACCGACCACGCGCTCCGCCAAAAGCTTGTTTATGAGGCCAAATCCGCCGGCGAGGCCGCGAGAGCCCCGGTGCTTTTTGTGGCTACTTACGATAAACGATTCAGCCAGGAATACCATTCCAACATCCAATCCGGCGCGGCGGCGATTCAAAATATGGTCCTTGCGGCGGAAAGTCTCGGTCTCGGGGCTTATTGGGCGGCGAGCGTTGGGAAAGAAAAAATTGTGCGGAGCATTTTTAAGATACCGGAAAGGCGCGAGATTCTTGCTTTGGTTATGTTCGGCTGGCCGGACAAAAAACCGCCTCCTCCCAGGCGCAGATCGCCCGCGGAGTTTGTGCATAATAATTTCTACGACGGCAGCCGCGACCTGCCGCTTTCCGGGGATCCGGATGATTGGCCGATTGAGCAGTTAAAGGCATTTCAGGAATTCCGGGTCTGGAGCGGCGCGAAATACCGCCCGTATCTTAACGAAGAATTCGCCGCGGTTCTTAATTCAATCAAAACTCACGCGCCGCGGGACGCGAAGGAATGGATTGATTTTTTGCCGTCAACGGGCGCGTATTTGGAGGGCTTGGTCAAGCTTTTTCCGCGCGCCAGATTTAAAATTTTGGAAATCGCGGACCAACTGGCGCGTTTTTCAATAGAAAGAGTCGGCGGCGTGGGCAAGCCGGAAAACTCTATTGGTTATGCCAATTACAATTTCGCGGGCGCGGAGGGTAAAGCCGATGCGGTTTCCTGTCTTTTTCGTTTGGAGGCGTATCCAACAAATTTGCATGAAAAAATGCTGGAAGATTTGTCGTCTTTGGTAAAACCGGGCGGAACGCTGATTTTAGGAATTTGCAACAAATTTTCTTATTTTTTGCCCTTGCATCGTTTCAAGGCGCGCCGCAAAAAAGAAATTCGTTTTCCGGTGATGACGCCGCAGATGGTGGCGCCTTTCAATCCTGTTGACCCGGAGTGGGCTTTGGGTATATTAAAAAAATCCGGGTTCAGTTTAAAAGTGCGGGAATGCTTGTTTCTTTTCCCGGCCATTGAGGAGCTGACGCCTTATTACAGCAAGTCCCCGCCGCTATTTTTTATATTGTTCGTCAAAGCTACAAAGCTGTTTTCTAAAGTGATGCCGCGGCTAATTTGGAGAAAATACGCGAAGATACAATTATTTTTCTTGAGAAAGGAAGAAAATGGACGCCCCTCTGGAATTTCTTAAAAAAGCGTCCGGCGCGCTTTTGGGCGCTTCGGAGAGGAACGGAAATATTTTTTGCGCGAAACACAGAGTTGAACATACCGGAAAAATCGCCTACGCGGCGATATTGAATTTGGAGCTTTTTGACGCGACCGGGGGAGCTGAATATTTGGAACGCGCGAAGCTCTACGCGGAGTTCGTGTATTCTAAAATAAAACCGGACCCCTCGGGAAAATATTGGATAGTGTGGCCCGGAAATTACTCAAGATACAATATGTCCAATTCAAGTTTGGACGCGGGCTCCGGAATTGACGCGCTTTCCTCTCTTCTGCTTCATCCAGAGAGCGGCCTTTCGGAGGAAACAATAAAAAAATATCGCGACGCCGTATGGAAAGTTTCTTCCAGTTATCTTGCGGAAGCGGCGTCAGAAAAGCCGATTACCAACCAGAGATTGTGGGCGGGGACCGGGCTCGCCGCCGCCTACGCTTTATTTCATGAAAAAAAATGGAAAGACGCCGTTTTAAAAGGAATTGAGCGCGCTTTTCGGGAGCAGTTGGCGGACGGGTTTTTTTCGTACCATCCTTCTCCGGAGAAGTCGTGCATGCCGGGCTCCGCGCGCGACATCACTTCTTTTTATCATTCCCGGCACATCGGTTTTATATTATATTCTCTTGACCGGCTTGGAGTTGATTGGCGCTCGCACGAAGCAAATTTAAGCAAGGGGATTCGGGCGCTGATCGCGCTAATCGGCAGAGACGGGCTAAAAAGCATCCGGGCGGAAACAAAACGCTGGTATTGGCACTCTTTCTACGAAGTGGCCAGCTATTCTTTTGACCTCTACGCTCTTTTGGCGTGGGGCGAACGCGCCGGAGATGAATTAGCAACGCAATACGCGCGGCTTATGTGGGAGCGCTTGGAGAGTGAGCAGAAAGAGGGAGGCTGGATTACCGCTTCCAAGACCGGAGAAAATTTTCAATGTAAAATTTTCTGGACCTGCCAAGTTGCCTGGCTTGCGCGCGTGCGGAATCTTGTTCCGCAAAAAACAAATATGCCGCAAGACGAATACGCTTACTTCCCCAACGCCGACATTCTGCGCGTTGGGAAGCCATCATATCTTGTAACTCTGCGCGGGAAAACGTCCGCGCCGACAATGAGCTGGGGCTCCGGATACGGCGGAGGCAATATACTTTATTTTGGCAAAAAATCGCAAGGATTCGCCAATCAACTCCCCGCGCGCCATGGGGAGGTAGAAAGCGGCATGGGCTACGGCAGCTGGGTGGCTGTGCCGCTGTCACATTCGTTTTTGATGCGAGTTAGGCGCGCGTTGAGGATTCTTAGAAATGAGCGGCAAGAACTGAAAAGCCATGTGTTTTACATGCTTGTTGAACTTCGCGCCGGAAATATTCGGGCGTTTTGGCATCTCTTCGCGGGGCATTTTTTAAGGCGCATTTTGTCTGCGTTTTCGCCTCTGATTTCCACGGAGTGGAGCGGGGAAGTGACCGCCGACGTTTCTCCGCGCGAGGCATCCTACAAAGTAGCGCCGGCGGCGCGCGACGGAGAACGGCGCGACGATTTTATTTTGAAAAGAAAATACACGTTCGGAGAAGATACAGTTTCCGTCCGCGATCAAGTGGGGGTTAAGCGGCCTCCCCGCTGTCTTGCGTGGGTTGGGATGGGACTCGGCAAAAAAACTCGTGTCTTTCATCCGAAGCAAAACGATACGATTGTCATAGAATACGAACTATAATGCACTTGGAAGATGCACTTGGAAGTCCGGCTTCCAAGTTAATCAAACAGTAATATTTCCAGCTCTTTGTAAAGTTGTTTGCGTGCCAATATGTCTTTGAGCGAGCTTTCCGCAAAAGCTTTATACTCCGCAACGTTTCCAAATTGATCTAGGATTATTTTTTTCTCACAAATCCCTTTTTGTTTTTCTACATACTCTATCCAACTCGACTTGGAAGCCGAACTCCCAAATCGGTGGATGCGGTCGTTTAAATTTACATAAGCGCTTATATGTAAAAGATACTCATTGGAGTCAATATGGCGAGATTTAAATTTGCCCTGAAACAATACTCCACTGCGGTGGTATTTATTATTAAAATAGTTTGTAAAACCAGTGCCGAGTCTTTGCATAAATTTTTCTACGCCTCTTTCTTTGGTTTGCTGAAGAATAAAATGATAGTGATTTGGATTAAGGCAATAAGCCACGCAATTTACTAATTTGCGTTGCTTGGAAGCCGAACTCCCAAGTTGATCTTTTACGAAAGAATTTTCATAAATACTACCTATTGGTTCTAGCGTATTAAATTCTTGCATGCTTTGCAGGAATCGCTCAAAGTCGTATTTATCTAGGAAAATCTTTCGCTTATCAGTCCCGCGGTTGTAGATATGATAAAATTTGCCAACGGCAAATACTTCTTTTCTCATATTGCCATATTAGCACTTGGAAGTCCGGCTTCCAAGTGCTGCCGGGCAGAGCATTACCACGCGCGCTTGACAAAAATCGAGGAGCCAGCAAAAACAGAAAAACCAGATCCAAGCTGGACAGACGGACTAACTACGCGACGAATCTCTCAACCCCGGGCCTTTTTCTTTTCCCTTGCCTTGGGTTTTGCTTTTGTTATTATTTAAACCATGTCGCAAAAAACAATAGACATCATTGTTAGAATAATCAAAGTCGGGCTTTGCGTTTTGCCGGCAGCTACGCTGATTGTGGGCGGAAATTTTTTTGCCAATGTTTTGCTTCCTGGAGTCGGTGATTTATTTTTCCCGTTCATCACCGGAAAAAACTTTTTTTTCAGAATGGCGGTTGAGATTTTATTCGCCCTTTGGGCAACTGCGGCCATTTTTGATAAAAAATATCGCCCCAGGCCATCTCCAATTTTTTGGGCGGTTGCGGCTACTATGTCCGTTTTGATTTTGTCCACGGTTTTGGGAGCAAATCCTTACCGCAGCTTTTGGTCAAACTACGAGCGCATGGAAGGGCTTCTGGGGCATCTTCACCTTTTTGCGTATTTTATAATGCTCATCGGCGTTTTTAAATCGCAAACGGACTGGCGGAGATTTTTTTATTCGGGCATCGCGGTGAGTTTCATAATCACGGCTTATTCATACCTGCAGTTTATGGGGAGATTGGAAATCCACCAATCCGATGTCCGGCTGGACGCGACGCTCGGCAATTCTACTTATCTTGCCATTTACCTAGTATTTCATCTTTTTCTGCTCGCCTATTACTTTTTCGGGGAAGAAAGAATTTGGATACGGAGCATTTTGGCGTTCGTGCTTATTATGGAAGTGCCAATCGTATTTTTAACCGCTACGCGCGGGGCAATCATCGGCCTTATGGGAGGCACGGCGCTCTTCGGTCTTTTATTGGCTTTTATTGAAAGAAGCCGCAAATCAAAAATTTTAGCGTTTGGCGTAATCGGGGTCGTTGTGATTTTGGCGGGCGTGTTTTTTGCCCTCAAAAATACAAGTTTTGTAGACAAAAACTACGTGCTTAAGAGATTTGCAGACATCTCCCCCCAGGAGCAGACCGTGAAATCGCGCCTTACCATCTGGGGTATGGCGCTGGATGGGTTCAAGGAACATCCTGTTTTGGGAGTAGGACTTGAAAATTTTAATCTTGTCTTCAATAAGTACTATAAGGCCAGGTTGTGGCCACAGGAGCCGTGGTTTGACAGAGCCCACAACGTATTTTTTGACTGGCTGGCGCAGGGCGGGGCGCTTGGGCTGATTGCTTATCTGGGGATTTTCGCCGCGGCGATTTACACGCTTTGGAAAAATCAATCGGATAAATTTGCCACAGCCGCTTTCACCTCGCTTTTCGCCGCTTATTTTTTTCACAATCTTTTTGTTTTTGACAACCTTACTTCCTATTTCATTTTTTTCTCCGTTTTGGGGTTCGTCCAATTTTTGGCTTCGCCCAGCGGCAAGAAACCGGGTTTTTTGGAAGTCTCAAAACCCGGTTTCAAAGAGCTGGGCAACCGTTCAGGCGCGGAAGTTTTTTTTGCTAAATACGTCGCCGTAATTTTTATTTTTATCGCGGTTTTGTTTTCTCTCTACTTCCTGAATTTTAAACCGCTTTTTGCAAACCAAAGGTTGCTTGATGCGCTGAAGGGCATGGCGACGGATTCCGGAAACGTTGACAAAGTTTTAGCGGATTTTGACAGGGTGTTTGAGCTTAAGACTTTTGGCAACGGGGAAGCCAGAGAACAGCTCGCCGGCTACGCAAACAAAATCGCAGGATTTAACGTCCCGATGGAGCTCAAAGTTAAGGCGGCGCAGAAAGCCATTGTTGAAATGGAGCGTCAGGCCGCGGAGAATCCAAAAGACGCAAGAGCACATCTTTTTCTTTCGGCGCTTTATTTGAAAATCGGGCGGATTGACGACGCGCTGAAAACCCTCACAAAGGCGCGTGAATTGTCGCCCCAAAAACAGCAAATTTATTTTTTACTGGCTGACGCGAATATCACGAAAGGGGACAACAACAAAGCGCTGGAAATTTTGCAGGAGGCCTACGACCTTGACCCGACTTACGGGGAATCCGTGAAAAACCTGGCTTTGGTTGCCATACTCAATAAAAACGAAGGATACGCTGAAGAAATTTTATCTAAAGTTTTTAAAAACGGGATAGTCGCCGACCAAAACCTGCTTACCGCTTACGCCAGAGTGGGGAACTATAAAAAAGTACGCGATATCTGGCTGCTTTATATAAAACAGGAACCCGGAAACGCCCAATACCGCGTGAATCTGGCGGCAACTTATATGCAGCTGGGAGAGCGTCAAAATGCCATAAAAGAGCTTCAAAAGGCCATAGAGCTCAATCCTCAATTTAAGGAGCAAGGGGAGTATTTTATAGAGGAAGTAAGGGCGGGGAGAAATCCTCGATAAGTTATCCACAACCGGCCTATTGGTGCATAATGCTATAATAAAAACAGCTTAAAGCGTCGAACTTTAATTATTCGTTTTTATTAGCATTAAAATTTTTATGAAGAATTTTCTTCTCTCAAAGAAACAGTCCATCACCGTGGCGGCGTCTGGACTTGTTTCTGTACTAATGGTCGCGGGGATTGTTTATTCCGCAACCACTATTAGCACTAATGTAAACACCGGAGGGACGCTCACGGTTTCCGGCGCGTCCACTCTTACGGGAGCCGTTGCGGTCGCGTCTTCCACGCCGTCTGACACCGCCATGATTTCAGTCCAGGGCAATGTTTATATCGCAGGCAATTTGATGAATGTTTCCAATATCACCGCAACAGGAACGCTTTCAGTCACAGGCGCCTCAACATTGACCGGAGCCATAACTACGGGCAGCACTTTGGGAGTTTCAACTTCCACTCCCTTTGCTTTGGTTGGAAATAGTTTGGCGGTTCAGGGCAGCGCTTACATTTCCGGCGCTTTGGTGAATGTTTCCAATATCACTGCTACCGGCACGCTTGCGGTAACAGGCGCAACTACCCTAAGCAGCACTTTAGGAGTGACCGGTCTCACTACTCTCGGTTTTGCTTCCTCATCCGGCATTTCTATTTCAACCGGAGCCAACTCTCTTATGGTGTCCGGCACGGCTACAACTACGGGGTCCTCCGGCCAATTCGCGACACAAGGATTCATCGGCGCGGGCGGGACATCTACTCCGGCGGCTGAATTATCCGCCACTAGTGCCGCTACCACAACCTTATATCTAGATACTAGCGGAACAAAAAAGGGTAGTTGTATTGAGCTTGTGCGGTCAACAGATGGCACTGTATTTAGACTTTATGTCGGCACGACAACGTTAAATAACTTTAACACAACGGTTTTGCAGGTTGAGGCCGGCTCTTGCAAGTAAATTTGACAAGTAAATAATTACAAAAATTACTTATGAAAATTTACTTTAAAATTTTCGCCATCTTAATGTCAGTTCCTTTTGCTTTTGCCTCGGCTGTGGGAGACGCAACTCTGCACCCGGGCGTCGTAATTACTTTAAATGGCAAAAATTGGACTGTTTCAGGAAACGCGTTTGTTGTGGATTCTATAACGGTCAACGAGGCCGATTTTTCCGTGACTATGTCCGCAGGCCAGACCATCAAGCTGAATTCTACAGACAGAGTGACTCTAACTGTTCCAGAAACTGCCTCAATACAATCCAGCTTGGCTTGTACTTCTTCAGATAGCACTTACACAATAACCAATCCATCCGGCGGCGTAACCGCAACCTTTTCCGTTACCGGTAACACCACTACTTGCAGCACCGGCGGAGGCGGAGGCGGAGGCGGAGGCGGCGGTGGCGGCGGAGGCTCTTACGCGCCAACTGTTCCAGTTGTGTCGCAGGTTCCGGCCGCAACAGTCGCCCAACCATCCGCAGCGGCCCAAGCCGTCAGTCCGGTTTTTAACAGCGACTTGGCTCTCGGCTCAAGGGGCAGTGACGTGACGCGACTCCAGCAATTACTGGCTCAAGATAAAAGTATTTACCCTGAAGGGACCGTGAGCGGTTATTTTGGGAGTTTGACTGCGCAGGCCGTAAAACGCTTCCAAGCAAAATACGACATTTCACAAGTCGGCAGGGTCGGTCCGGCAACGCGCGCGAAACTGGCTGAGGTATTCGGAGCCGGAGCTCCGTCAGCGGCCGCGCCAACTCCGGCCGCGCCTTCAGCACCTGGCTTTACAAGGGAACTCGACCCCGGCGCAAGAAGCGACGATGTTATGGCGCTTCAGGAATTTTTGGCAAAAGATAAAGATGTTTATCCCGATGGTTCGGTAACGGGTTATTACGGGCCTTTAACTACAGCCGCAGTCAAACGTTTTCAGGCCAAATATGGCATCTCGCAAGTCGGCCGCGTGGGCCCGGCAACCCTCAAGAAGCTTCAGGAACTTATGAGCGGAGCAACACCGGCACCAGCTCCTGCTCCGACTCCTGCCCCAGCTCCTACGCCCGCGCCAGCTCCGACGACCTCTTCAGACGAAGTCCCATGGTTCCTGCAGCTGCAGTCCGCTCCAAAACCCCGATAATCCGAAACTGATTTTCAAAACCACCCAGCGAGCGGGGTGGTTTTGTTATTATGAAAATAATTGTAACCGGCGGGGCGGGGTTTAACAGAATCTTGATATTGCAAATAGCAACACCTCCTTCTACTCCCAGCTTATCACGCCTTATTATAAATGTCAATAGTCTCTTTCAACATCTTCTCAAATGAGAATTTTTGGGAAATGAGTTCGTAATTTTTCCGCCCCATTTGTTGGCGGAGACCATTGTCGTCTAAGAGTTTTTTTAGGGCCCCGGCAAGCGCTTCCGGGTTTTTTGGCGGAACTAAAATACCTGATTCGCCGTCTTTGATTATCCACGGTATCCCGCCGACTTTGGTCGCGACGACCGGAAGGCCGGCTTGCCCGGCTTCAATCAGCGCGTATCCGAGCGCTTCGGTGACAGACGGCAAAACAAAAATATCAAAGGATTTAAAATACTTGGCCGCGTCCGGCACGAAGCCCGAAAGAAAAACTTTGTTTTGGAGGCCGAGTCTAGATATCTGAAGTTCAAGTTTGTCTCGGTCTTCGCCATCGCCAAGAATTAAAAGCCGGGAATCGCAACCGGTCAATTTGCTTGCGGCTTCAACTAAATAAATAACCCCCTTATTTTTAGTGAGCTCCGCGACGCATCCGACCCACAAGCCCGGAAACTCTTTATGACTCGGGTTTGTTTTATTGAAAACGCTTATAAGTTCTTTTTTGGCTTCTTCCCTCGGCAGCAATTCTATGGGCTGCAGCCCCTGTTCAGTAAAAAAAATTTTTTTTCTGGAGAACGGGAAGTACATCGCTTGGCTGTGCACGGCTTTGGAAAGCGTAATGATTTTGTGGCAGAAGATAACCGTAATCCATTGCGCAAGGAAAATAATAAGCCGCGCGACATAGGGCCTATCTTCGTTAAACCCCCAGCCGTGGGCGGTGAAAACTATGAGTGACGAGCGACGAGTGACGAGTGACGAGATTCTTGCGGCTACTGCCCCGAGACCACCCGTTTTGCTGCTGTTTAAATGTATGATGTCCGGGCGCTCGCGGTTGAAAATTTTAACCAGCGCAAATAGGGATAAAAATTCTTTTATGACGCTGACGTCGCGCTGCAAAAAGGGAATCGGCATGGTGCGTATGCCAGCTCGGTTCAATTTTTCCGCTAAAATGCCCTCTCCGCCGGCGGCAACCGCAACGCCAAACATTTCTTTATTCAGAGAGGTTGCGATATCATAAACGTATCTTTGGGCTCCGCCCCAGTTTGACTTGGTAATTACGTATAAAATTTTCGTCTTTTTATTTAAATCAGGCATGTATAATTGGAACGTCAAATCAAAGTTTCTTGTCCTAGTCCTGCTTTTGGGTGATTTGCTGTCTTTTATCTTGGCCCTTTGGGCGTCCTTAACAGTCCGCTTTTTTTTTCTGCCGTATGGGAGCTATCTTTGGTCATACAGAGTTTTTTTGGAAGACCACTTATTGCCATTCAGCTTGATATTTTTGATGTGGATTTTGGTCTTGTATCTCGCGGGGTTTTACAGCACTCTCGTCATCGGCTATCGGCTTTCTCTGGCGCAGGCCCTGGTCAGGGTCCATATTATAAACAGCGTGATAGCGGTTGTTTTCTTTTATGTTTTCCTGCCGTATTTTTTTCTGGCGCCGAAAGCGAATTTAATCTTATACCTTATTTTTTCTTTCGCGCTTTTGTTTTTATGGAGAGCGTGGAATATGCCATTTTTAAAAAACGCTTTCGGCGGCGGCGCTCTGTATTTTATCGGGCCGGGACCGGAGCTCCGGGAGCTCGTTGCGGCCTTTTCGCATAATCCTTATTATAGCAACATAAGGGTGGTCGGCGCGAAGCGCGCCGAAGAAATAAAATCTGCCTCGGATATAGATCTTTCCGCGCTTGAGCGCGCCGCCTCCGTCGGCGGGTTCGCAGCCGTGGTTTCGCCGACCTCCATCGGAGCGCCCTATCAACATAACGAAGCCATTGTAAGAAAGTTTTACGAGCCGATATTTAGGGGCGTGCAGTTTTTCAGTTTTCAGAAATTTTATGAATCCGTTTTCCACAAGGCCCCGGCGTCTTTGGTTGACGAGGCGTGGCTTTTGGAAAATATATCTTCTCCCTCCAGCGCTATTTATGATTTGGCGAAGAGGTTTGTTGACATAATTATTTCATTGTCCGCCGGAATGATTTCTTTGATATTTTATCCGTTTATAATTTTGGTCATAAAACTGGACGACGGCGGGCCGGTTTTTTACGTGCCGGAGAGGATCGGACAGAACGGCAGGAAGTTCAGGCCCTTTAAATTTCGCACAATGAAAGTGGGGGCGCCCGTGAGCTGGTTTGAAAAAGATGACCCCCGGGTCACCCGCGCGGGCAGATTTTTGCGGAAGACGTCTTTGGACGAGCTGCCCCAGCTTTGGAACGTTTTTTTGGGCGACATAAGCTTGGTGGGCCCGCGGCCGGACGTGGCGGATTTCGCGCGGGAGCTGGAACAAAAAATTCCTTACTACAAAGTGCGCACGCTGATTAAGCCCGGGCTTACCGGTTGGGCGCAGGTTTCCCAAAAAGTCAAAGGAGAGAACCCCAGCTCGGTGGAAGAAACCAAGGAGCGTCTGGCGTATGACCTTTACTACATCAAAAACAGGTCGTTTCTTTTGGATTTGGCGATAATTTTAAAGACACTCCATCTGGTCTTGTCCAGAATAGGATTTTTCAAGTAAAATCGTAATCATGAAAATTTTTATAACCGGAACGTCGGGATACATAGGCGGGATGCTCGCTGACCGCTTTGATGAAAATCCGGAAGTTGAAAAAATAATCGCTTTGGATATGAAGGCTCCATCCAACTTAGCAATCCGATTGCTAAGTAGCAATCGGATTGCTTTTGTACAGCACAATCTTGGCGACCCCGGCTGGGAAGAAAAAGTTTTGGCCGAGGGCAGGCCGGATTTGGTGATACACTGCGCTTATGTCATCCGCGAGGGCTACGGCAAAAAAAGGGCATGGCAGATAAAATCTAATGTTACGGCGGCGGAGAGGGTTTTTGATTTTGTTTCAAAAAACAAAATACCGCGGCTCATACATTTTTCAACCGTTGCTTCTTATGGCGCGCTTCCCGAGAATTCCACGAACTATAAATTCAAAGAATCAGACTCTTTCCGCGAGGAGAAGTATCTTTACGGCGTGGATAAGAAAATAATTGAAGAAAAACTAAAAGCCGCGTTTTATGCGTTTTCCGCGACGCAGGTTTTGGTGTTCCGCCCCTGCGCCATCACGGGTCCACGGGGTCAGTTTGCGTTCAAGCGCTTCGGGCTTCTGCGTGCGATGAAATTCGGCCTCCCGGTTGTGCCCGTCACCGGGCCGGATTCCGCGAGGCAGTTTGTTCACGAAGACGATATTTGGGATGCCGTCCGGTTTATGGCCGGCGGAGGTGCATCTTCAAAATACGAGATATTCAACATCGCCCCAGCCGACTTCTTTTTGCTGAAAGATATGGCGAAAGAAATCGGCAAGCTCTCAATAAGAGTGCCGATGCGGCTGGGGAAACTCTGTTTCGGCGCGCTGTGGCACCTTTCGCGGGGGAGGATTCCAACGGTCCCGGCGGGCATCAATTCTTACACTTACCCGATTATCGTTGACGGCTCAAAAATTACAAACTATGGATTTAAGTACCAATACACCGGCCGCGAGGCGCTTAAAGCGGACAGGGGCTACTACAGCCGCTTTGTGGATAAATAACTTGACAAATGTAATGGATTTGCTAAGATAGGCGCATGTGAGTGTTGTCCCGCCTCGGCGGGACTGCAATCTATGTCTGCACAAAGCCCTGGAATTTCCAGGGCTTTGTGTTGTTTTGCGCTTGAGGGGGCTACGGAGGGTTGTACTCCTTCTATGTCATTTATGTGAGTGCCGGCTCCGTAACCCCCAAAAGCGCAAAAGCCGATTATCCACATATTGATATTAGCACCGTATCGCTTAATATTAAATTACGGATGGTTCCCAAGAAAATATTTTTTACGAAAGGAGTCGGCGTGCACAAAGAAAAACTGGCGTCTTTTGAGCTTGCTTTGCGCGACGCCGGCATTGCCCACTGCAATTTGATTTTAGTTTCCAGTATCTATCCTCCCGGAGTCAAAAAAATTTCCAAGGAAGAAGGGGTAAAATCAATAAGGCCTGGCGAGATAGTTTTTTGCGTCTACGACCGCGAGTCCACCAATGAGCCCAACCGACTAATCGCGGCCTCCGTGGGGTTGGCTATTCCGGCAGACCCAGAACAGCACGGCTATCTTTCCGAGCACCACGCTTACGGAGAGACCGAAGAGAAAGCCGGAGAATACGCCGAGGATTTGGCGGCAAGCATGCTGGCCACGACTTTGGGCATTGAGTTTAATTCAGACACCGCCTGGGACGAGAGAGAGCAGCTTTTTAAAATGTCCGGCAAGATTGTGCGCACCTCAAACGTCACCCAATCGGCTATTGGCAACAAAGACGGCCTTTGGACGACGGTTTTTGCGGCTGCCGTGTTCGCGGAAGACCATGATAATAATGTAGAGCCAAAAACAGCATGAGAGTTTCGCTAAAAGGCACGAATTTGGCTTTGTTGGCATCCACGCGCGAATATGTGGATAGAAAGCTGGTAAAAATGACCGAAAAGTTTCTTGCGCGGGACGGCGAGTCAATCGGCTTGGATATAGAAGTCGGCAAAACAACAAAGCACCACAAAACCGGGCCGTATTTTAGGGCGGAGGCGAATTTATCCGTCGGCAAAAAACTTCTCCGCGCCGACGCCTTGGGCGAAACCTTAAACGAGGCGATTGATTTGCTGGAAGAAGAGCTTGAGCGCGAAATCAAAAAATTCAAAGAACGTAAACGTTCCTTGATGCTCAAGGGCGCCCGCAAACTCAAAAGAGAATAGTATACTCAAAATCTCACGATCGGACGAAAGTGAGCATAGTGACTTTTCGCGGTTTTTGGATTAAAATAAGGCAATGTCATTTTTTGGGAAAATTTTTGGGGGCTCAAATGAAAGAGCCGTAGACGAGCTCCGGCCGATTGTTGAAGAAATAAACAATCTGGAAAATGGAGTCCAAAAACTTTCTGATGAGGAACTAAAAAATAAAACAGCGGAATTCAGAAAACGGTTGGAGGACGGCGCGTGGCTTGATGAAATTCTTCCCGAAGCATTTGCCGTCGTAAGAGATGCCGCCAAAAGAACTTTGGGCCAGAGGCATTTTGACGCCCAGCTTATGGGCGGGATTGTGCTCCACAGAGGAGGAATCGCGGAGATGAAGACCGGAGAAGGGAAAACTTTAGTTGCGACTTTGCCGGCTTATATCAACGCGCTTCCGGCCCCGCCAGCTGGTGGAGGCGTTCATATTGTGACGGTCAACGACTATCTGTCGCGGAGGGACGCCGTTTGGATGGGGCAGATATATAATGCGCTGGGGTTATCCGTGGGGGTTTTGAATCATGAAGCAAGTTACTTATATGATGCGAACTTGGCGGTTAAACCGCCAAATGGCGGTTTAACCGCCAAAGACCAAGCCCGCGACACATTGGGCGCTTTTAAAGTTGTTCACGAATTTTTGCGTCCCTGCCCCCGGCGCGAAGCATACGCCGCCGACGTCACTTATGGGACGAACAACGAGTACGGGTTTGATTATCTGCGCGACAATATGGTTTACGCTCCGAGCCAGATGGCCCAGCGCGGCCACAATTTCGCGATTGTTGACGAGGTTGATTCAATTTTAATTGATGAAGCGCGGACGCCGTTGATTATCTCAACTCCTGATGCCGAATCCGCCGAGCTTTACAAAGTTTTTTCAAGAATCGTCCTGCGGCTTAAAGAAAACGAGGATTATAATATTGATGAGAAAATGAAAACGGCGCTCGTGACCGAATCCGGAATTGAAAAAGTGGAGCAGATGCTCGGGCTTAAAGACATCTACACCGAGCGCGGGATGAGATATGTGCATCATCTGGAGCAGGCGCTTCGCGCCCACGCTCTTTTTCAGCGCGACAAAGATTATGTCGTAAAAAATGGGGAAGTAACCATTGTTGATGAATTTACCGGTCGCTTGATGCCCGGGCGAAGGTGGTCGGACGGGCTCCACCAGGCCATTGAGGCCAAAGAAGGCGCGCGGGTCCAGCAGGAATCCCGCACGCTTGCGACAATTACTTTCCAAAATTATTTCAGGATGTATAAAAAGCTGGCCGGGATGACGGGCACGGCGCAAACTTCCGCCGAGGAATTCCACAAAGTATATAATTTGGATGTCACCGAGATCCCGACGAATAAGCCCATGGTAAGAAACGATTTGCCGGACAAAGTTTTCCAGACGGAAAAAGGGAAATGGCAAGCTCTCTCGCGCGAAATAAAAGCAAGAAACGAAAAAGGCCAGCCCGTGCTTATTGGCACTGTTTCAATTGAAAAAAATGAAAAACTTTCCGCGCTCCTCTCGCGCGAAGGCGTAGAACACAAAGTGCTGAACGCTAAAAATCACGAGGAGGAAGGAGCGATTATCGCGCAGGCGGGGAGATTCAGGGCCGTGACCGTCGCGACCAACATGGCCGGCCGGGGAGTGGACATAATTCTCGGAGGAAACCCGGCGGTTTCCGAAGACGCCGAGAGAGTCAGGAGTGTGGGCGGATTGCTTGTCATCGGCACGGAGCGGCACGAAGCGCGCCGCATAGACGACCAGCTTCGGGGCAGAGCCGGCAGGCAGGGCGACCCGGGCGGGACGCAATTTTTTGTTTCTTTGGAGGATGACCTTATGCGAATTTTCGCGCCGGAGAGGGTGAAAAATTTAATGGGCAAGCTCGGCATTCCGGAAGACGAGCCAGTGGAAAACAAAATGGTGTCGGGGGCGATTGAGTCCGCGCAGGGGAAAATTGAGGGATTTAACTTTGACACTAGAAAGCATGTTTTGGAGTATGACGACGTGATGAATAAGCAGAGGGCGGCGATTTATTCACGGAGAAAAAAACTGCTTTTCGCGAAGCCCGAAGAAATAGAGGAGGAGGCGTTGGCTTTGCTTAAAGAAGTGGCGAGCAGGATTATCCAGGCACACACCATGGGCTCGCCGGAAGAATGGAACAAAAAAGAGATTGGGGAGAATTTGGCGAGCATTTTGGGCGGCGGAGATTTCTCTAATATCCGCGAGCGAGTTGGGAAAATGGAAAGCATGGAAGAGCTGGCCGAGCTCGCGGAGAAAGAAATTGAAACGGCATTCGTCAAGCAAAAAAAGGAGGTTGCGGGGTTTGCCGACGCGCTTCGCGTAATCATGCTCCAGGCGATTGACGCTCTTTGGATGGAGCATCTGGAGGCGATGGAATACATGCGTTCCAGCGTACAACTTCGCGTTTACGGCCAAAGGGTTGCTTTGGTAGAATACAAAAACGAGGGCGCAAAAATGTTCCAGCAGCTGGAAGGGCATATCAACGCCTACATCGCTAATTTGATTTTTAAAATCGGCCCCGCTCCTGCGAATGAATTTAAACAAAATGTCAGAAGTTCAACTTTTGACAAAAAGGACGAACTGGGCCGCAATGACCCCTGCTGGTGCGGTTCTGGAAAGAAGTATAAACGTTGTGGCTTGTTAGGAACGGGGGAGCACCGCAAAAATTTAGAGAAGAAATAAAATGAAGTTTGTTTTAATTCCATTACTATCCGTTGCGGTGTGCCAAGTAATAAAATTTATCATTTATTTTTGGCATGGCGGAAAATTGGCGAAGGGCAGTATTTTATGGGAAGGTTTTTGGGTAGCAAAATTTCCCAGTAGTCATAGCGCTCTTATTGCGAGCTCGTTGTATCTTGTATGGCTGAATAGCGGATTTAATGCAATTTTTGGCTTTGCATTTATTGTTTCGTTGATTTTAGTTTATGGTCTTTTGGAAGATAAAAAACGGCAAGGAGTATGGGAATCATACATAATTAAAAGCAAAGACGATGAGTTAAGAAAAATAGTAATTGATCGAAAACTTTATGAATTCAGTGGTCATACTCTTTTTGAAATTGCTACAGGGGCTATTATTGGATTAATCACGGCTTTCCTATTTATATAGCGCATCAAAAGGTGTCATGGGCAATGAAGGCAAAATTATATGACCGAGCAAGACATTCTTAACCTAATAAGCAAGGATAAATGGATGATGAAAATTCTGTATATTGCCAAAAAGCTTGATTTGCCGGATTGGATCGTGGGTGCGGGATTTGTAAGGAATAAGGTTTGGGATCATTTGCACGGATATAATAAACCGAAAGTTGATACGGCCGATATAGATTTAGTTTATTACGACCCAAATGGTAACGATCAAAAAGCAGATGAGGAATTGTCAGAAAGGCTAAAGAAAGAAACTGGGATTGAATGGGAAGTAGTGAATGAGGCCTATGCGCATAAATGGAATAATTTACCCCCATACAAATCTACCGAGGACGCACTATCCCAGTGGCCGGAAACAGTTACAGCTATCGGGGTTAGATTAAAGAATGGAAAGTTAAAGTTGGTTGCCCCTTATGGCATTAGTGATTTGGTTAATTTAATTATCCGCCCCAGTCCGAAATTTGCTGATATTAGTAAGGTGAAGGAAAGGGTGAAGTATAAGAAGTGGCTGGAAAAATGGCCGAAATTGAAAATAGCCCCGTGGGCTAGTGAATAAAGTATAAAAAATGCCATGGGAAGTGAATTTTGTTATAATTTAAAATTATGGATATAAAGATAGTTAAAGAACCAATAAACAAGGACGAGCTTAGAGAAATTGCCAAAGCGGGGTTCGGAAATGTTGTGAAAGCAGTGGTTGATATTCGGTTTGGAGTCATGGCAGTCGGCGGAGAGCTGCACGCGGACGAAGAAGTATCGCTCGTAGAGCATGAGGGTTCGGAGCGCGAAAACACTTGGGGAATAAACTTATACACGGAAAAATCCGGCGATGAGTTTATTGAGTTTAACTCCATGGTTAATATAAAGCCGGCTTTCGGGAACCGCTCCCGGGAAGTTGAGAATCTGGCCGTTCGGGAGCAAATCACGACGATTGTGCATAAATTGATTAAGCCATGAGAAATTTTATTTATCATAAAGAACTCGCGAGCGGCGGATGGTCGCGGTTTTCGCTCGCGGAGCAGCTGGGAAATATCGGCAGCGAGGTGTCGCGGGCGGACAATTGGCAGGCAAAAGATAAAAAATTGTATGATGGTGCAGTGGAACGGGCGCTTGAGCTTTTTGATTTAACGCTGGAGGATAAACGCTGGCGCGGCCGGCTTATAGAAATTGCCCGGGCTAGAGAAGTTTTTTGCGACGCGATCTCGGGCGGTCGGGAATACAAAAGTTCGCTTGAGGATTTGGAAAAATACTTCCTACAATTCGCCTCCGCCTCCCGAATGAAAATATAAAAAGTGTCATGGGAAATAAAAAAACCGCTCTAGGTTGGTCTAGGCGGCCGGTGGTAAATCTGGGGGCTTATTAATTTCTTCTTCTATAATCTTGCCGCAACTGCATTCCCATTTTATTGATTTTGGGAGATTGTGCCCTATAGCGGTTTCAGTCCCGTCCGAGCAATGTTCACTTTTTCGCTGCGCGCCAACAATGCCGTACGGATCTACGTCACATCCTGCCATTTTTTGTTCCCTCCTCAAAAACTAGACTATTCTGATGCTAGCAATTATTTGATATAATGTCAATATATGGACTCACAAAACCAATATCTTCATGAAGTTGCAATCACCGCGATCATCGTGAAAAACGGGAAATATCTGATTACCAAACGCTCTCCGAATAAAAAGCGCTGGCCGAACTTATGGACGGTTCCGGGCGGCAGGCTTGTGATTTCCTGTATGGCGGATTGGAAATCCGGCGAGGTTAAGCTTCAAGAAACAGAATGTGATGAATTTGCGTGGGTAAGTTTAGAAGAAGCAAAAAATTACGCGCTGATTGACGGGATTTATGACGAGCTTGCGATGGCTGATGACCTGCGCCGGGGCAAGAAAACCGAATGGCGGAGATTTGAATAAAAAACCGGCTTGGGCTATGCTGAACGGAGCATTATGCGAAATTTTTTTAAAAAAATCGCAAAGAGAAAACTTTGGGCTGGCATCGCCGCGCTCGCACTGATGGTTGCGGGCTATTTTGGCTATCGGTATTTTTCCGGCGGCGGAGGCGAAACTGCTTATGTGACGGAGGCAGTAAAGCGCGGGATGATTACCGTCTCCGTCAGCGGCTCCGGGCAGGTTTCCGCTTCCAATCAGTTGGATGTGAAATCAAAAGTTTCGGGGGATGCGGTTTACGTCGCGCCGGTTGAAGGGAGGGAGATTGGCGCGAGCGCGCTGATTATACAACTTGACGCAAGAGATGCCGAAAAAGCCGTGCGCGACGCCGGAGTTAATTTAGAGAGCGCGAGAATCGCCTTGGAAAAACTGCGCGGCCCCGCCGGCGCGGCTGTGCCGCGGAACAAGCAAAACGCCGAGGATGACCTGAAAAAAGCGTATGACGATGGCTTTACGGCCGTGTCTAACGCCTTTTTGGATTTGCCGGCCGCGATAACCGGCCTTAAAGAAGTCCTTTTCGGAATGCATTTTTCAGGCAGCCAGAGTAACATGAACTACTACGCCGACGCGGTAAAAAATTACGATTTGCGCTCGCTGGATTACAAGGATTCAGCCAACGCCAGCTACCAAAAAGCCAGAGCCGCCTACGACAAAAATTTTGACGATTACCGCGTGTCCGGCCGCGAAGCGAAGCGGGCGGAAATTGAGACGCTGATAGACGAGACTTACGGCGCGGCGATTAATTTATCGGACGCCGTAAAATTTGCCAACAACTTTATTCAATTTTACAAAGACCGGCTTACTGAAAGAGACTTAAAGCCCAATTCTTTGGCGGACACGCATCTCTCGCAACTGGACGCCTACACCGATAAAACCAATACCCACATAGCAGCTCTGCTTAACATAAAAAACCAGATAAAAAATTACAAAGACGCTGTGTCAAACGCCGATTTGGACGTAAAAACGCAGGAACTCGCGGTCAGGCAGCGCGAAAACGCTTTGCTGGACGCCAAGGAAAAACTTTCGGACTATTTTGTCAGCGCGCCGTTTGCGGGACTTGTCGCCAAGGTCAATGTTAAAAAAGGCGATGCTGTCTCGCCTTCGCTCGTTGCGGCAACTTTGATTACGCGCCAGAAAGTTGCAGAGATTTCTTTAAACGAGGTTGACATGGCGAAAATCAAAGTCGGCCAGAAAGCGACGCTGACTTTTGACGCCGTTCCGGGGCTGGCCATCGCCGGCGAGGTCGCGTCCATTGATTCCGTGGGCGAAATTTCGCAGGGCGTTGTTACCTATATGGTAAAAATCGCTTTTGACGGCGAGCCTGCCCGTCCGGCGGGCGGGGACGAAAGAATTAAGCCGTCAATGAGCGTGTCCGCGGCGATTATCACCGATGTTAAATCAGGCGCGCTTATTGTCCCAAATTCAGCCGTCAAACAGGAGGGCGGAGCGTCGTATGTTGAAATTATGTCCTGGGGAGCAGCAGCGCCGCGGCGGCAAAATGTTGAGGTGGGACTCTCAAACGACAGCGATACGGAAATAATAAGCGGACTGAACGATAGCGACGCCGTTGTGACGCGCGTAGTAACGTCCGGCGTTTCAGAAACGGAAACCGCAAGGCAAAATTCCAGTTTCCGTATCCCCGGCCTCCCGGGCCAGGGAGGAGGCGGCGTCCGTATTCAGCGCTGATATGATTGAGCTTAAAAATATCAGTAAAATCTACAAAAGCGGCCCGCTTGTCGGCGGAGCGGAAACAGAAGCGCTGAAAAATATTTCGTTTTCCATAAAAGACGGAGAGTTTGTCGCGATTACCGGCCCTTCCGGTTCCGGCAAATCCACTTTGATGCATATTATTGGCTGTTTGGATACTCCTTCCGACGGAAAATATTTTTTGGACCAGAAAGATATCTCGGAATTGTCGGACAACGAACTTGCCGATATTAGGCGGGAGAAAATTGGCTTTGTTTTCCAAGCGTTTAATTTGCTCCCCAGGGCGACCGTTTTAAGAAACGTTTCTCTGCCTCTTGTTTACGCCGGGGTGAAAAAGGCCGAAAGGGAAAGCCGCGCCAAGGAGGCGCTTTTGGCCGCCGCTTTTCCTGAAAGTTTCTGGCAGCACCGTTCCAACCAGCTTTCCGGCGGAATGATGCAAAGAGTGGCCATCGCACGGGCGCTTGTAAATAACCCCTCGCTTATTTTGGCGGATGAGCCGACCGGCAATCTTGACACTAAAACCGGCGAAATTATTCTGGCAACTTTTCAAAAACTGTATTCCGGAGAGGGCCGCACGATAATTCTTATCACCCACGAATCATACGTTGCCGAGCACGCCGGGCGGATTATCAGCATTAAAGACGGCGAGGTGGTTTCAGACAGCGAAAATAGCAATCGCCGCATTGTTAGCAGCGCCATTTCCCAATGACCGCCAAAGATTTATTCCAGGAAACATACACGGCGCTTTCCGCGAACAAAGCGAGGTCCGGGCTCACTATGCTTGGGATTGTCATAGGAATCGGTTCGGTTATCGCCATGGTTTCTATCGGCCAGGGTGCGCAGGGGACGATTCAAACGAGCATTGAGGGCTTGGGTTCCAACCTGCTCACCATAATTCCGGGTTTCATCCAGCCGGGGCGCGGCATAGTTTCCTCCGGCCGGGGCGCGGCGCAGACTTTAAAAAACGAAGACATTGAAGTATTGCGGGAAATGCCGGGCGTCGCCGAGGTCGCGCCGGAGTTTAACAGAAGATTCCAGATAACCTCGCCCTCCGGAAACAATACCAACTCCACCGTCATCGGCACGACTCCGGAATATCTAGTTGTTCGAAACATCGCGCTCCGGAGCGGCTCGTTTATAACCGAAGCGCAGTTAAGAAACCTCGGGCGCGTGGCCGCGCTTGGTCCGACGGTGGCTAAAGACCTTTTCGGGGAAGAAGACCCCGTTGGCAAGCCGATCCGCGTGAACAAAGCCAACTTCCGCGTTATTGGGGTTTTAGAAACGAAGGGCAGCGCCGGGTTTTTCAACCCCGACGATACTATATTCGTTCCGCTTTCCACCATGCAAAAAATTCTCGCCGGTGTGGATTACCTTTCCACCATCGCGGTAAGCGTCAGGAATAAAGACGAAATGCAGCAGGCGCAGGACGAAGCGGCCTATCGGCTTTCTCTGAAGCACAGAGTGGACCCCGAGGCGCCGGATTTTTCAATCGTTTCGCAGGCGGATATTTTGGGCGCGCTCACGGAGGTTACGGACACTTTCACTATTTTTCTGGCTTCCATCGCTGGGATTTCTTTGGTCGTCGGCGGTATCGGCATTATGAATATGATGCTGACTACGGTTACCGAGCGGACGCGGGAAATCGGGCTCCGAAAAGCCATAGGCGCGAAGTCGCGCGATATCAACATGCAATTTTTAGCCGAGGCGGTCGCATTGACTTTTTTGGGAGGTTTTTTCGGAGTCGTTCTCGGGTGGCTTATTGCTTTGGCCGTTTCGCAATTCGCCGGGATTGTCACGCAAGTTTCTTTTTCATCAATCGTTTTGGCCTTTGGGGTGTCGGCGGCCATCGGAATTATTTTCGGATATTACCCCGCTCGCCGCGCCGCCTCGCTTAATCCGATAGAAGCATTGAGGTATGAATAAGTGGTTTTCCACAGATGCCCCCTTTTATTTTTTAAAGATATGCTATAATTAATAGACCACTCAAAATATGGCTAAACCGCACTTAAAACACGTTTTAATAACCGGGGCTATGCTGATAGCGCCAATTTTGGTTTTTGCGGAAGAAAACGCAAATGTGCGCGTGGAGCGCCAAAATATTAAGCAGGAAGCCCAACAAAAGCGGCAGACCCAGATGCTTGAGGCCAAAACAAAGCGCGAAACTTTCAAAAAAGAAGCAGAGCAAAGAATAAACGCCCTGAAAAAAAGAGTCGGCGAGGAAAGAGCAAAAAGGATTGAGCAATTTTTCAATCAGATGGTTCGGAAGTTTGAAAACGCCATTGACCGCCTAAACGGCTTGGCTGACCGAATTGAGTCGCGCCTCCAAAAATCGGAAGAGGCGGGCCACGATGTTTCCAAAATAAAAGACCAGTTGAAATCCGCGCGGGATAAAATCTCCGCCGCTGAAACGGCGTTAAGCGACGCGAAAGCGAAGTTTAAAGAGATGACTAACAGCCAAAACCCCAAAGAATCGTTCAGGCAAGTAAAAACTTTAGTGCAGGGCGTGGCGCAAAAAATAAAAGAAGCGCACCGGGCGTTGGTTGGCGTGGTAAATTCAATTAAAGGATTGCGGCTCGGCAACGAGGCCACTTCAACTTCTTCAAGATAAAATTTAAAGCATATGGAAGAAAATAGACATTTGGGCTGGTGGGTAGCGGGAATCATAGCAGTTTTGGTTGTCGCCGCGTTTTTGGTTTACTACTTAAGCTACGCTCCTGTGGAAACAGGCGATTACGGAATTTTTCCGCCGTCGGACACGACCCAATCCATAGAGGCGGACCTCAACGCCACTGATTTGAATAACCTTGACGCCGAGCTTTCGGACATAGAAAAAGAACTCGCGCAGTAAACCCTAAAAGATAAAAAATCGGGCTGCCAGAGGACAGCCCGAGAACTTGCCGGGGTCAAAAACGGTATGTTAGAGTTACCCCGCCCCACTTCATATGGGGCTGGTTGTTGAGGTGTCCGGCTTTCCCATCATTGAATCCCCCGAATGTGTACTGGTAAGTGAACTTCGGGGTCAGGGATATGCCCTTCCCAAGCTCAATCGGGAACGCAGCGCTTACGGCAGTATGGGTTATGCCATGGTTTATTCCCACGGCGCCATTAGTGGCGCCAATGAAAGCGTCAAGAACCACGGGTTGCTCGTGGAATCCGAACGGTAGGGAATATGTCTTTGCGGCGCCCAGTTTATGGAAAAACCCGCCCTCCGGGCTTCTTTTGGAGGTCCCAACGAGGTATTCGGTTTTCCAATATAAGGGCGTCACCTCCGGCGCGGAAATTCGCACGGTGAAATCGATCAGATCGCCGAGCTTGGAGACCTCTATAAAATTGGCTTGGAGGTCAAACTCTACTTTATGGATGCGGAAAACCTTACCGAAATAGTAGTTTTCCTCCTCGCCAAAATCGATTCTGCCGTTCGGACTCTGCGAGAGCCAGATGCCGGCGTAGTACCCGGTCGGCAAGTGTCGAACCAGGGCCTCTTCCTGCAGGACGGGATGCTTGTGCGGCCGAAACCCACCACCCCCGACATACTGCGAATACCAAGTAAAATTGATAGATGTCTCAAAATCTCCGGCCTCCGCAGCCGAAGCAACAGAACCAATCAGCAATAAAAGTGCTATCAGAACCGATGCGGTTTTCTTCATTTCACACCTCCTGATGCGAAGCTAGCATAATTTTAAATTTTTGTCAAGCACTATTTTAATTAAACAAATTTAGCTTAAAATATGTCTAATGCGGAGTTTTACTATGGAGGATGCCAAAAAAGAGAGTTTTGAAGCGCGCCAGAAAAGGGCGGCGGAGATTTTGAGGCGCTTAAGAAAGGCGTATCCCAAAGCAAATATTGCTCTCAAATACGGAAACAATATCCAGCTTTTGGTCGCGGTGATTTTGTCCGCTCAATGCACGGATAAAAAAGTAAACGAAGTGACGGAAAAACTTTTCAGGAAATACAGAAGCGTTGATGATTTCGCGAACGCGAATTTAAAAACATTTGAACAGGAAATAAAATCAACCGGATTTTACCGCGCCAAGGCCAAAAGCGTTATCACTTCCGCTAAAATTATCAAAAAAGATTTTGGCGGAAAATTGCCGCGCACTATGGCCGATATGCTGAAGCTCCGCGGAGTCGCGCGCAAAACCGCGAACATTGTTTTGGGCAACGTCTACGGCGTCGTTGAGGGTATCGCGGTGGACACGCACGTGCGCCAGTTCGCCAATTACTGCGCGCTTTCGTTTGAGCACGACCCCAAAAAAATTGAGCAGGATTTAATGAAGTGGTTTTCCAAAAAAGATTGGTTCGGGCTAACTTACAAAATAATTGATTTTAATCGAGAAATGAGAAGCCGACAAAACCGCGAGAAAGCCAAATCTAAAATTCATCTTTTGGACATCTGCCCGACCTCGCCGGTCTAGGCGGGCCTGCTTCCCCAATTTAATATCCTGTGCTATGCTCTTTTGAGAGAAAAGGAGGCAGAGATGCAGAATCTTATCTGGTGCGAAGGGGATTGGCGGGAAAAAATTTCTTGGCAGAATGACTTGGGGCTGCAACGGGCGGACGGAGTCATAGAAGTTTTAGCCGCTCGGGGCGCGGTTCTCTTCCATTGGTATGACCATTGGAGCCGCCTGATGGCGGGCTGCGACGGATATATTCCGCGGGAGAAACTGCCTTCCGGGCAGGAGATAAAGGCGAAAGCGGAGTGCCTTTTGAAAAAAGACGGCAATGACCGTTCGGTGGTTCGTATACTCGTCACGCCGGGGGACTCGGATGACATGAAAACTCCCTCGGGCTCGCCCAAGCTTTCCTTGGATGTCAGGCCGCTCACAGAGAGCGAATCCAAACCTCTGCGTCTGATGACTGTAGTGGAGCGACGCAAGGTTCCGAATTTGAAACTGGCATGCGACTACGGGACGGTTAACAGAAATATACAAAGAATACAGGGGATGGGATACGATAGTTTTCTTTATTACGACCACATAGACGGAATTTTGGAAGGGCCGTATGAGAACGTGTTTTTTATTACTACCGACGATTGGTTGATCACGCCATATACTCATAACAGGGCGCTTGCAGGTGTGACGCGCAAAATTGTTCTGGATTTGGCGCAGCGGTCGGAACTTTTCAAAAGAGTCTCCGAGTATGAAATTGGCATTGATCTTCTGAAACTTTGCCGGGAGGCATTTTTTACCTCCACTACTCGCGGTATCACGCCTATAAAGCAAATCATCTATCGCGCGTTTGAGGTCGGGCCGGATACCCTTACCTCAAAACTTCAGAAGCTCTTTTGGAAATACAGCGACAACTACTTCCGCGAACGCGGTGCTTAACAAACCCGCGTTTTTTGTTTACTATGTTTTTATGCCAAAGCTCTTTATCGTAGCCACGCCCATCGGGAATTTAAAAGACGTCACGCTCCGCGCGATAGAAACGTTAAAATCAGTTGATGTTGTTTTAGCTGAAGACACAAGAGTAACCAGAAAATTGCTGGCGCATCTCGGGATTTCCAAGCCGACGATTTCTTTTCGAGAGCATTCATCTCCAAAAATTTTAGAAAAAATTCTAAATTTAATCAAAGAAAACAAAAATTTGGCGCTAGTCACTGACGCAGGAACTCCGGGCATTTCCGACCCGGGCCGCAAACTCATCGCTTACTTGGAAGCCGAACTTCCAAGTGGAAGCTCGGCTTCCGTGATACCGATCCCGGGGCCCTCGGCGCTTTCAGCTATAGTGTCCGCCAGCGACATCGATTTAAGTAATTTTATTTTTTTGGGTTTCCCTCCGCGCAAAAAAGGCCGGCAGACATTTTTCGGGCGTGTTGCCAAGATAAATATGCCGGTAATTATTTTTGAGTCGCCCCACCGCGTACAAAAAACTCTGCGTGAGCTGGAAGTGGCCAATGGCGATAGATATGTAAACATCGGCAGGGAGCTGACAAAGCTTCACGAAGAAATTTTCAGGGGCAAATTATCCGAAGCCCAAAAACACTTCACGGGCGAGCGCCAAAGAGGAGAATTTACTATAATTATTGATACGAAATAATGCACAGGTTTTATCTGCCGCAAGAATTAAATAAAGAAATTTTGGTGGTGAGAGACCGCTCGGTAATTCACCAGATTAGAGACGTTTTAAAAATTCGAAAAGGAGAACAAGCCGTGTTTTTCAGCGGCGCTCCGGAGTATCTCGGCTTTGATTTTGTCTTTGAGCTCAAAAATATTGAAGCCGGCTCCGCAGCTCTTATGCTTAGGGAAAAACTTGAAAACACCCGTGAACCATCAAAGAAATTGATTCTATACCAATCGCTGGTTAAAAAAGATAAGTTTGAATGGGTTTTGGAGAAAGCCACAGAAATTGGGGTTTCGGAGATCGCGCCGGTAATATCCGCCAGATCCGAAAAGAAAAGCTTAAATACGGAGCGGTGTGCCGCGATTTTAAAAGAAGCCGCGGAGCAGTCGGGGCGGGCGGTAATCCCAAAATTGCATCCGGTTGTTTTTTTTGAGCGGGCGGTAGGTCAAGCGGGGCTCTCGGGAGCAAAAACTTATTTTGCAGCAGTTTCCGAGAAAGAAAATATGATGCGCGGCGCGGGTGACAGGCAGATGAATCTTTTTGTTGGCCCGGAAGGCGGCTGGGAAGAGCGCGAAATTTTCGCCGCAGGGCGCGCAAATTTTGAAATTATATCCTTGGGTCGTCTGACATTGCGCTCCGAAACCGCCTCCGTCGTTGCGGCATACACCCTGCTCTGGGGATAACTTTCTTACCGTGCTCTATACTATGTATTTACAACGATCGTTGTTTAAAGATAGTATATAGATTATGCCAAAACATAAGCCAATTTACTTTGCTGATCCGAAAATATCGGACGAAATTAAAGATCGCGTAAAAGAATTTGTTGCTAAACATCCAATTGCTTCATCGACAATTAAGGCATTGTTTGCCACGGCCATTTTAGGTGGGGTACTTACCGTTGCCGTTGTAGCGCCTGGTATTGCCGCCATTGCTGGTAAGGGTTTGGCTAGAGCCAAGAAAGACAAACAGGAGCGGTATCAAAAACTTTGGGCAAGATTTCACGCTTTAAAAAAGCGCAATGTGTTTGAATGTGTAGGCGAAAGCAAGGATGGCGGATTGGTTTATAGATTTACTGACAAGGGGCGCGCACTGACTAAAACATTATTACTTGAAACATTGGAAATAAAATCTCCGGCAAAATGGGATAAAAAATGGCGAGTTGTAATTTTTGACATCCCGGAAAAATTTAAAAAATCCAGGTATGCATTATGGAATCAGCTAAAAAATTTAGGATTCTATCCGCTTCAGAGAAGCGTATGGGTTCACCCTTTTCCATGCGAGCACGAAATTAAATTTTTGTGCGATATATTTAATATCCATCCTTTCGTTGAGATTTTTACGACAAACGATTTAAAGAGCGGGAAAGTATTATATTATTTTAAAGATATTTTGCGCAAACATGCATAGTATCTATATTCAACGATCGTTGGTGATAGATAGTATAGAATATAGTATAGAATTGTGATGGGTTTTAATTGGCGTTGGAAAATAAAAAAGCGGGTATTGGGACGGACACGTTTTACGTGGTTATCCCTCACCGCTATTTTAGGCCTTGTTTTTAAAGCGCGAGACCAATGTTTGTCAGGTATTGATCCACTGCGTTTTCAAAAGCCTCGCTAAACCTTTCTGCATCTGAATCAATAAGTCGGCCTTCGCGATTACGTTCTCCTGCGTAAAATTCGAATTTCACGACCGGATTTTCGAAATTGCTGAATGGGGAATCGTAAACCTTTTGCACCAGTAATTTGGAATGCTCAGAGAATCTAGATCCAAATCTCCACTTTGAAGTAGAGATATGCTGAAGATCTCTTTTGATTCCTTCCAGCAGATATTTTTCGTGGTATAGTTTCCCCATTTCTCCACCCAAGGTATTGTGGTAAATGTTTACGATCTGCCTTATCGCCTCTGGAGTAAGCGCGCTCAATTTCACTATTTTTGCCAAGGAGCACCTCCTGTGCTTAAATTCGCCCCGCTTATAATGTTAGCATGTTATACTTTATTTGTCAATATTGCATAGATTCTGGGGTTTGCTATGCTCGGTTCATTGCCGTAGAAGTGGGGCGGGGATACTTTAAGACCTCACTAGGTGCGAAAGCGGCTTTTGGGCCGCTAAAATTGTTTTATGATTACAAGAAAACAAAAAGAAGAGGCGGTTAAAAAGCTCAAAGAGAAATTGAGCGTTTCTGGTTTTATTGCTTTGTTAAACTTTCACGGGCTTTCGGTGGCAAAGGCGCAGGAATTGAGACGGGCGCTCAAAAAAGCTGGCGGAGATTATTTGGTTTCAAAAAAGACACTCTTGGGAGTTGCGGCCAAGGAAGCGGGGTTGGAAATGAGCCGTGAGAAGTTGGAAGGCGAGATCGGGGCGGTTTTTGCCGAAGGCGAAGACGAGGCGCTGGCATCCTCAAAGGAAGTTGTGAATTTCGCCAGAAAAAATAAAGAGATGTTGAAGATTATCGGGGGATTTTGGAAAAAAGTATGGATCGGCGCCGATGAGATCAAAAGATTAGCGGCGATCCCAACGCGCGAGGTTTTGCTTACCCAGCTTGCGTTTGTGCTTAGTCAGCCAATGGCGAGTTTCGCCAGAGCGTTAAATGAAATTGGTAAAAAACAAAAGTAAACGGTCGATTAGTATATTAGTAAAAATTAGTAATTAGTAATATGGCAGATTTAGAAAAAATAGTGGAAGAAGTTTCAAGGCTTTCTGCGCTTGAACTTTCCGATTTGGTCAAAAAGATTGAGGAAAAATTCGGGGTTTCTGCCGCGATGCCAGTTATGGCGGCTTCAGCCAGCGCGGGAGCGGGTGAGGAAGCCAAAGAGGAGAAATCCACTTTCAATGTGGAGTTGAAATCAGCCGGAGGCACGAAGATTGCGGTAATCAAGGTTTTGCGCGAAGCTTTGGGTATGGGCCTGGCTGACGCCAAGGCGGCCGCGGACGCAGCGCCTAAGGTGGTAAAAGAAGAGATGGACAAGGCCGCAGCCGAGGAGCTTAAAAAGAAACTGGAAGAAGCCGGTGCGACGGTGGAATTGAAATAATTTCAAAAACTAAGTAATTTTTACTAAAAGAAGCCAACCGTAAAAATTACTTAGTTTTCTCAAAACGATGAACATCTTAGAAAAACTTTTTGGGGGCGTGGCGAGACTCAAACTCTTAAGGTTTTTCCTGCTTTCTCCGGAAAAAGTTTTTGAACCGAAGGAGGCGGCAAGGATTTTGCGCGTTTCTCCGGGTGCGGCTGCAAAAGAAGCCAGATTTTTGCTCTCGGTCGGCTTTTTGAAAAGGGCAAGCCGCACGGACGCTTTTATTAAAAAAGCCGGAAAGAAATCCAAAATCGTAAAAAAGCGCGTGAAAGGCGTCCAGCTTTCGCAAACCTTCCCTTGCCTTTTGGCTTTGAAAAATCTGTTGGTTGACGCTTCGCCTGCGTCTCGCGAAAGGATGCTTAAATTTTTTAAAAACCGCGGCAAAATCAAACTGCTTGCTCTCGGAGGAATATTCGCCGGAGGTTTTTCAAACGGCTGGCCGGAAGGTGCGGAGTACCTGGACTTGCTTGTGATCGGAGAGGTAAGGCGCGCCGCTGCGGAAAAATTTATAAAAAAGGTTGAAGCTGAAGTCGGCAAAGAGCTTAATTGGACCTTGATGAGCGCTCCGGAATTTGAGCGTCGGCTTGCCATGCACGACAAGCTTCTGCGCGACCTCTTTGACTACCCGCACGAATTTTTAATAAATAAATTGGGAGTGGACTAGGGTTGGGCGGCTAGCTCAATGGCAGAGCACTGCATTCACATTGCAGGGGTTAGAGGTTCGAATCCTCTGCCGCCCAAAATTGAGCTTATTTTTATCCACACCCCCACCAATCCGCCGGCTGGCGGAGGCCTGTTTTATGTTAAAATAAAGCTATAAAGCTAAATGCGGCTTGAATAAGCATATGGTCGATACAAACGCTTATTGGCCTCGTCAACGAGGGCTTCTCGAGGGTCCTGGTTGGGTTATCAGATTAAAAATTATAGATTAAAAATTAAAATATTATGTTAGTACAAACATGGGGCGATGTCCTTGTGCTGTCTTTCCAGGAACTTTGGGGAGGGGTTGTGGCCTTTGTTCCGAAATTGGTTGTGGCCGTCATAGTGTTCATTGTCGGCTGGGTTATCGCCGTAGCTTTGGGCAAGATAGTTGAGCAGATTGTCCGCGCCATAAAAATTGATACGGCTCTAAAGAGCGTTGGGGCAGACGAGGTTGTTTCCCGCGCGGGCATGCGGCTTGACTCCGGAGCGTTTTTGGGCGGATTGGTGAGGTGGTTTGTAATACTGGTGTTTGTGTTGGCTGCCGTTGACGTGCTCGGCCTTTCGCAGGTGACTGAATTTTTGCGCTCGGTGGTGCTTGCCTATATTCCGCAAGTCATTGTGGCCGCATTAATCTTAGTCGCGGCCGCGCTTCTAGCTGAAACTGTCAGCAATGTTGTTGAGGGGAGCGCGCGCGCGGCGCATTTGCCCTCCGCCAGACTCTTGAGCGGGGTTGCCAAATGGGCTATCTGGATTTTCGCGATTTTGGCGGCGCTTTACCAATTGGGCATTGCCGGTCCGTTTGTCCAGACGCTGTTTACGGCGGTTGTGGCCATGCTTGCTTTGGCCGGGGGCCTCGCTTTCGGCTTGGGCGGCAAGGAAGCTGCGGCTCGCTATATAGAAAAGCTTCGCTCGGACATTTCTAACAATAGGTAATTGTTTTGAATCTCGGATTATCCACAAGCCCCCCGCTTGCGGGGGGCTTGACTTGTTTTTCGGGGCGATTATAATGGGTTTACATAATCTATGAATAAGATTTTTAATCCATTAGGAACAACAAGTGGGTGATTCTCGTTTTTTGCGTGTTTCCCCGCTCCTGATGAGCGGATTTTTTGTTTATAGCGTGTGCGCACCTTGACAAGATAGTGTAATTTGTAAGCGCATTTTCTAACAAGACGGCCCCGATCTTGCATCGGGGCAGGTTACGCCCCCGCTTAGCGGGGGTAAAAGGGCGTATGGCGGATGGCTCGAGATAAAATGGGCGACGAAGGGCGTGGCGTGACTGCGTTAAGCTTGGGGGAGGTGTCTAGCAACCTTTGATCCCAAGATTTCCGAATGGGGAAACCTCGTTTTGCGAAAGCAAAACGAGCTCCGACCTTGCGTCGGAGCGGCGAACCCGCTGAAGTAAAACATTTCAGTAAGCGGAGGAAAAGAAAACAATAGTATATTCCCCAAGTAGCGGCGAGCGAAAAGGGAAAAGCCCAGAGTTCTTTTTTCTTGATTAATTTATTAATTAGGAAAATTGAGCAGTAGTAAGTTTGGTCCGTATGAGGGTTAATCCTCGTGGAGAGTTGAATCAAAAAAGGTCTGTCTAGCAGAACGGCCCTGGAAAGGCCGGCCAAAGAGGGTAATAGCCCCGTAAGCGAAAGTCACCTTTGACTCTCTGGACCTTACTTGAGTACCCCGAAAAACGTGATGTTCGGGGGAAACTGCCGGCACGAGCCGGTAAGGCTAAATACCTTTTATCATCGATAGTGAACCAGTACCGTGAGGGAAAGTTGAAAAGCAGCCCGGTGAGGGCGATGAAATAGTACCTGAAACCATATGCTTACAAGGAGTCGGAGTCCCGCGCCTTTTTACAAAGGCGCGGGATGACGGCGTGCCTATTGAAGAATGAGCCAACGACTTATCCAGCATCTTTTGTCTAAGGGCGTCTAGCCCGGAGGCAAAGGGAAACCAAGTCTTAAAATGGCGAATTTGATATTCATTTATCAAAAAAGGTGCTGGATAGACCCGAAGCCGGATGAGCTTGCCATGGCCAGGGTGAACCCCGCCGAAAGGCGGGGGGAGGCCCGAACCGTTTAGCCGTTCAATACTATCGGATGAGCTGTGGCAAGGAGTGAAAAGCTAATCGAATTCGGTAATAGCTGGTTCTCTCCGAAATAGCTTTAGGGCTAGCGGCCCGTAAAATACTGGAGGTAGAGCTACTAGAAGGTTCGTATAGGGCGAAAGCTCGACGATCCTACTAAACTCCGAATGCCAGTTGTATATACGGGCTAGTCAGACTATGGGGGCTAAGCTCCATTGGTCAAAAGGGAAACAGCCCAGATCTCAATCTAAGGTCCCTAAATTTCTGCTAAGTGCAAAGAAGGTGGTGGAGTTTCTTAAACAGCGAGGAGGTTGGCTTAGAAGCAGCCATCCTTTAAAGAGTGCGTAACAGCTCACTCGTCAAGAGACTTCGCGCCGAAAATTATCGGGGCTAAGCAGAGTACCGAAGGTGAGGAATTGGTGCTTGAATTTTGGATTTAAAATTTAGTTCTTTGGAAAGGAGAACAGTCATGGCCAAGAAAATTGTTGATGTTCCGAACCTGATACGTTTCAACCGGGATTTTGCGAAAGCTCTGGAAAAAGGCGAGAAGTGGGCCGTGGAACACATGCGCAAAAGTGAAGAGTTGAACAGCGGCAATCCGTACGCTTTCGAACGAAACTTCGATGGAAAAAAACGACGATGGTGTGGCGGATGTAGTGACCCGGAAGGTTGTGTCGTATGCCTTCTTCATTAATTAGCAACGAAAGGAGTAATTTGGGGAGCCTTAAAAAAGTTCCCCTCCAAAATTCAAGCACCAATTGGTAGGAGAGCGTTCCAATCGCAGTGAAGCTCACGGCGCGAGCCGGAGTGGAGCGTTTGGAAGTGAGAATGTTGGCACAAGTAACCGCAAG